>NZ_QETG01000022.1:0-62376 GCF_003105055.1 Acinetobacter sp. AM
TATCATCTGTTAAAAGGGTACGTGCCATTGAAATATATAGAAATATAAGGAATTTGAAAGATTATATTAAGTCTTTAAAATCTATTTTTCAAATGAGGACACGCCCTAGAATCTTGATGAGAGTCAACAAAAATGCAATCTATTTTTAGACAAAATAATATAGAACAATTTTTACCAGTATTTCGTTATATATTAGGTGTTTGTTCAATTTTTCTAAGCATAATTGGAATTGGGTTTATTGTTTTTATACTTCCACTATTGTTTGTTTTTCCATTATTTTTATACCTTATTTTTCTCAATTTTAATAAACCTAAACGAGTATTAGATCAATTTGATCTAATACAAATTTGTATCTGGCTTATTGTGCTTCTACCTTATGAATATTTTTTTATTACTATTGTAGTATTAGGTATTTTTATACTACATAAAGTGATTAAAAAACAGTTAATTAGATGTAATATTATGCTGGGATTTTGCATTGTATTTTTTATTACTAAGGATTTTTTTTCAATAACTCTACTAATAATACTGTGTCTTTTTTCTACATTTTATGATTTTAGAATCAATCAAAAAAAATCCGCGCAATCGCCATTTTATTAAATGATGATGTGCCCAGAATTCTTAAATCAAATTTTTCCAAATTAATGTATTCATATGCGGAGTTTTCAAGAAAGGCTATCTTGACGAAATAGGCTTAATCAGAAGAGTATAGAATAATGAAAGCCAATCTTATGATTGGCTTTTTTTATTTTTGGGATTGTTTTTCTTCGAGATATATTCTATCGAAGAAACTATTATTTAAGCGATTTCTGTCTGCCCAACTTGATGATAAGCTCGATTAAAATAAACTAAACTTTGCTCATGTTGACTTTGTTGAATCGCAACAATACGGCAGATAAAAATGGTATGTGTACCCACTTCCTGAATTTGATCAATTTCACAATCAAAATTGACCAAAGCATCTTCTAATACTGGTGCGCCTGTTTCCAACTCTTTCCAAATCCCGTGCTTAAAACGTTCTTCTGAACTCAGTTTAGAGGAGAATACGTTAGAAATATGCTCATGCTGTGCACCTAAAACATTTACCGTTAAAATCTTATTTTCGATAAAATGCTCATGTGATCGAGAAGCTTTATTCATACAGACCAATAAAGTTGGGGGAGTATCGGTAACGCTACATACGGCAGATGCAGTGAAACCATGACGATCAGACATACCTGCCGTGGTCACAACACTTACTGCGCTGGTTAACGAAGACATAGCATTTCTAAAGTCTGTTGCTTCAATCATCACTTTATTCCTAAATTGAACCGTACATTTTGTTTAAATTGGGCTATATCACGCAATTCGGTTATATAACCACTGGATTAGAAGGTATTCTGGGGGAGCGCTGACGCATACTTTTTACTGAGATAAGAGCTACCCATTTTATCTAATGCGTAGCTCTTTCACATCATGCGATAGATGCGTATGAAGTCGAAAGTTCTTTACGAATGATTTCAGCACCTGCACTTAAAGCATTCAGTTTACCGCGTGCCACTTCACGTGCCAAAGGCGCCATACCACAGTTGGTTGAAGGATAAAGTTTATCTGCATCAACAAACTGAAGCGCTTTACGCAATGTATTGGCAACTTCTTCTGGTGTTTCAATGGTGTTGGTTGCAACATCAATCGCACCCACCATGACTTTTTTACCACGAATCAGTTCAATAAGATCCATTGGCACATGTGAGTTTTGACATTCAAGTGAAACAATATCAATCTTCGATTTTTGTAGTTTAGGGAACGCTTCTTCGTACTGACGCCATTCTGAACCTAACGTTTTTTTCCAGTCGGTATTGGCTTTAATGCCGTAACCATAGCAAATATGCACCGCAGTTTCACACTTTAAACCTTCAAGAGCACGCTCTAAAGTTGCCACACCCCAATCATTCACTTCATCAAAGAACACATTAAATGCAGGCTCATCAAACTGAATGATATCAACACCAGCAGCTTCAAGTTCTAAGGCTTCTTGGTTTAAGATTTTGGCAAATTCCCAAGCCAGTTTTTCACGGCTTTTGTAGTGACCATCATACAGCGTATCAATCATAGTCATTGGGCCAGGAAGTGCCCATTTAATTGGTTGGGTGGTTTGGCTGCGTAAGAATTTAGCATCTTCAACAAACACTGGCTTTTGACGAGAAACTGCACCCACTACAGATGGCACACTGGCATCATAGCGATTACGGATGCGAACTGTTTCGCGCTTCTCAAAATCTACGCCATCTAGATGTTCAATAAAGGTGGTGACAAAATGTTGGCGAGTCTGTTCACCATCGCTGACAATATCAATGCCTGCATGGAGTTGTTCTTGCAATGACAGACGTAAAGCATCTTGTTTGGCTTCGATTAGTTGCTCACCTTCAAGTTTCCAAGGTGACCAAAGTTTTTCTGGTTCTGCAAGCCAAGAAGGTTTTGGTAAGCTGCCAGCAGTTGATGTGGGTAATAAAATTGCCATTTTAAATCTCTATTTCAATATTCTATTTCAGTTAAATTAAGCAGCGTTACGCTCTACGTTGTAATTGGCAGCCCATTGCTCAAGGATGTTTTGATAAGGCTTGATAAAGTTTTCTTCAGTCCATTTACCTTGTTTGACTGCGAGCTGACCACGTTCAACTCGGTCATAGACAATTCGCGTCAATGAATAATCTGGGTACTCTAAACTTGCTTTATAAACTTGTGCCGCTGATGAATTTGCATTGTAAATTTCAGGGCGATAAATTTTTTGGAATGTTTCCATGGTGCTAATCGCACTGATCAGTTCAAAATCAGTGTAATCACGCAGTAAATCACCTGCAAAATAGAATGCTAAAGGTGCAACGCTACCTTTCGGCATAAAGAAGCGAACCTGTAAGCCCATCTTATGGAAATATTCATCGGTACGTGAGTATTGATCTTGCTTGTATTCAACACCCAAAATTGGATGCTCATTGGTCGTACGGTGATAAGTACGTGCTGTTGAAACACTTAAGCAAATGACAGGCTGTTGATTAAACTCAGCCTTAAAAGTATCTGAATTTACTAAATATTGATAAAGCTTGCCGTGTAAATCACCGAAACCTTCTGGTGCATACGAAGTTGAGTTCTCTTGATTATGTTCTTTCAGTACCACACTAAAATCGTAGTCACGTACATAAGATGAGAAGCTATTGCCAATCATGCCTTCAATACGCTGATTGGTATGATGATCGGTAATGGTGCTTTTCAGCATTTCAATAATTGGGAAGGTTTGACCATTGCCTTCAATATCTAAATCCGCAGAAATAATATCAATTTCAAGCGAATAACGATCACCATTCGGGTTATCTGTTTGTGCTAAGGCATTGAAACGATTATTAATCATTCGAAGCGTATTACGTAGATTCTGCTCACGGCTTTCACCACGTGCTAGGTTAGCAAAGTTAGTCGTTAGGCGTGTGCTATCTGCTGGTTGATAGTTTTCATCAAAACGAATGCGTTTGATTGAACATGCAAACTCTTTACTCATGGTGATGGTCATCCTAATTTTTGAGATTAAATCTAAATTGCTTGAATGGTGTAATTTATACCGCAATCACAACATGAATAAAAATGATTTAGTCTCAACCTAAAGTGAGTAAAATTCATGTTTGAGGTTTAAGCCACATTAAAATAGGCGTGTTTTCGCATTAGTTTTGCGCGAGAATATAAAAACTAGGAGTAAACTATCGAGTTGTTTCAACGTTAGTATTTTGTGAGTTTTTAGTGGTGTTTAAATTTTTAAGTAATTGATATTTAATTGAATATATGGGTTTATTTCGTGTGGCGACCATTATATTAAATAGATGTTGAAATGTCATAAATACAGAAATTTTTCATACCAATTTGTTTTTGTATTAGATCCTTCAAATATATTTAATTTTACTCTACTAAATCATTTTTCCTGATAGCAGAACGACATGCAAAAGGCGTTATTTGAAATCTTTTTTTAAAAGCCTTACGAAAATAATTTAAATTTTCAAAACCAACAAGTTCTGCGATAGATGAAATACTTTGGGATGTATTTATCAGTAACCACTTAGCTTGTTCGATTCGTCTATTAGTCTGATAAGTAGAAGCTGATACGTTAAACTGAGAAATCATCTTTCTATCTAGCTGCCTTCTACTTATCCCTACTTGTTTGGAAATCGCTTCTATAGTTTGTTTACAAGAAATCGATTCATTAATTAGTAGTAGTGCACGATGTAAAATTGGATCATTTACAATAGGGACATCAGAAATATCAGCTAGATCCTGATTACTTCGATGTTTTTCAATTAACATGTCTGCCAATCCTTTTACTGCTCGAGCTTTTCCAACATAAGGACTTAATAAGCTAACAGCCATATCGATAGCAGCGGTTCCCCCTACACAGCTTGATAGTTTATTTTTACTATAAAATAATAAATCTGATGCAAGCGATAATTTAGGAAACATATCGCAGAACTGGTCATGGTGTCTCCAATGAACAGCAACTTTCTCATTATTGAAAATTCCTAAAAGTGCAAGAGGAAAGATTGAGTTATCAATGCCCACTATGTGAACTTGATTATAAAGACAGGCTCTTATGAACGGTTTAAGAGCTCCTGAAATTTCAAGCATTGCATCAATATTTCTTCCTCCAAAAATGACTAAAAAATCCGTATTTTTTATAGTTTCTAAGGTCAAAATTTTTGTTTTATGTATAGTCCCACTGCTTGATTGAATATATTCGTCATCAATTGAAAAACTATCCCATTCAATTAATTTTTGTTGGCTGTAGTCTTCTTCATCTGCTGAAAATCTAAGTTTATCAACAAATCCTGCATACGGAAGAAGCGTGAACTCATGGAGAAGTAGAAGAGTCATGCGCAACTTAATGTTAGTCATAATGTCTAGATGAATACCATTTATGTCTAAATATGTTAGCAAATAATAAAAATATCACACGTAAAATTTATTTTATTTATTGAGAAGAAAAATTAATGAACATACAAACATGGTTTCTACTATTTATTGCTTGCTGTGCTATGTCATTTTGTCCCGGACCAAATGCAGTTTTGGCACTCACTACGTCTGTTCGAAATGGTACTAAGTCAGGGATAGCTGTAGTAATTGGTAGTTTACTGGGATTTTCATTGCTCATTACTATAGCGGTATTAGGAGTAGCTAATTTTATTTTTGATTTTCCAATAGGCATTTTCATTTTATCGTTGCTAGGAGCAATTTATTTATTCAAGACTTCATTGGATCTTTTCCGGAACAGTACTCACTTTATTGAGCAGCCAGGTAATACAACGGATCTATGTTTTAATACTCACATGCGTAAAGGTTTCAGTCTTGCTATATCGAATCCCAAGATCATTTTATTCTGGATTGCATTCGTGCCAGCTGTATTTCCTGTAAATACACTGTATTTATCAACTATATTATTGATAGTCATTACTTTTATTGTTATTGAGGGATGTGCCGAATGTACTTTTATCTTAATTGGGAAGTGTGCCAGAAATTTTTTATCTAACCACATTAAAGTTGTTGAGAAAATAAGTGCCGTAATACTGACTATGTTTGCGATACTAATTTTAAATAATGCATTCAAATTACCTTCTATTACTATGATTTAATAAGATTATTTTTAGTTATTGGCGAACTCTTAATTATTAAGTTTATCTAAAATTAACATAGTACACGTCATACGAAATTTTTATAATTAGCTTTTATAATTCAAACTCTTATGTCTTAGTGTGTAAACCCAATCCTCACCGATTGGTCTTTTTCATGATTATTCACGTTTCACGATTACAATTCAGTCAAAGTTCCATAAGTTTGATAAGCTACCTTAAATAGTGCTTTAAATAAATTTTTACTGAATAGACACAACGTTCATTCTCAAAATCATGGTAGGACCCTTTACCTTGATAGTACGTAAAAGCATCCATTTCATTATAAAAATAAAACGCTTTGATGTAATATAAAATCCATTAAAACTTATAGGTATTTTGAGGTTTCTTCCTTCGAATACGCCATAAAAAGGATACAAGCATGCAGCAAGAAGTCGTCATTGTCGGTGGTGGAATGGTTGGGCTGAGTCTGGCACTCATGTTGGCGAAAGCAAATATTGCAGTGAAACTGCTCGAAGCCATCAAATACCCAAATTATGATGACATCAATCTTGCACCTTACCATTACAGTTTCGATGCACGAAACAGCGCTTTATCGCGCCGTAGCGTGCAAATTTATCAAGAACTGGGTTTATGGGATGCCTTGCAACAACATGCAACACCAATTTTACAAGTGCATATTACCGAAGAAGGCAGCTTTGGTAAGGCGCGTTTATTGGCAGAGCAAGAAAAAGTCGAAAGCTTTGGGCAAGTCATTGAAAATGCGTGGTTAGGACGTGTGTTACTGACTCAAGTTCGCCAACAGCCATTGATTGAATTGATTGATGGTGTGCAGGTCACCTCACTTACCCAAGATGCAGAACATGCTTATATTGAAGCACTCCGTGGTGAAGAACAGTTGCAACTACAAGCCAAGTTGGTGATTGCGGCCGATGGTCGAGATTCGTTCTGTCGTCAAGCTTTGGGTATTGGTGTATCTGAGCATGATTATGACCAAGTTGCGATTGTCACCACCGTACAAACTTCGAAACCGCATCAACATATTGGCTTTGAGCGTTTTAGTCCTCTTGGGCCATTGGCATTGTTGCCTTTACCGGGTGAATACCGTCGTTCAGTAGTTTGGCCAGTGAAAAAGGGCACAGAGCAAGAGTGGTTGGGGGAAGAAAATGATCAACATTTCTTGGATGCTTTGCAGCAAACCTATGGTGACCGTGCAGGTAAATTCCAGAAAACAGGTAAGCGTTTTAGTTATCCATTGTCACAAGTTTTAGCAGAAAAGCAGGCAGTAGGGCGTGTCGTGCTGATGGGTAATGCGGCACATACCATTCATCCTGTTGCAGGACAAGGATTTAACCTGTGTATGCGTGATGCTTATGTATTGCTGCGCTATTTAGAAGCGCAACAGAGTGCAGGTGCTGACCTCGGTGAGCCAAGCATGTTACTTGAATATGAACAAGCCCGTTTAAAAGATCAGCAACGTGTAATTAAGTTCTGTGACAGTGTGGTACGAGGTTTTAGCAATCAAAATCCGATGCTGAAATTATTACGTAATACAGGACTCATCGCCTTTGATTTAATTCCAGGTATTAAACCATTGGTGGCCACTTACGCAATGGGACTAAAAGCATGAGCCAAGTTTTAGATGTCGTGATTGTTGGTGGTGGTTTAGTTGGCGGATTGACCGCCTTGTTGCTGGCTCAAGGTGGTGTACAAGCCACGGTTTTAGATGCGGCACCAATTTTGGATGAGGGCAAGGTTTTAGCAGTTGCCAATCCACGTGTCTTGGCGCTGAGCCAAGCGACCATTCATTTGCTCAAGACGGTAAATGTTTGGGAGTTATTGGCACGCCAGATGCCCTATAGTGGTATGCAGGTCTGGAATAAAAATGGCTATGGTGAAATTAATTTTGGACATGCTAGCGAAAAAGCTCCATCAGCCGAGCAAGCCTTAGGTTCAATGGTCGAGCCAAGTATTTTGAATTTAGCCATTCAAAAACGTATGTTGAGTGAAGTCAAAGACTATCGAACGCAAGTCAAAGTCACGCGTGTAGAACGTGGTGTTGGTGTTTGGCATATTCATCTAGCGGATGGCACACAATTAACCACTAAATTGGTGATCGGTGCCGATGGTGCCAACTCTTTTGTGCGCGAACAGGCATTTATTGATCTGGATGTATTGGATTATCGTCAGGCAGGCGTGACTTGTGCCATCCGTACCGCACAGCCGCATCAACATGTCGCCCGTCAAATTTTCTTAGAAACGGGTCCTTTGGCATTTTTACCGATGGCAAGCTTAAAACCAGAGCAAGATGGTCATTGGCAGTCCATAGTCTGGACTTTGCCCGATGACTATGCCGAGGAATATACTGCACTGGATGACTCTGCCTTTTTACTACTGCTGACACGTGAAAGTCAGCATATGTTGGGTGAGGTGTTAGAAGCGACACCGCGGGCGATGTTTCCGTTGAAAGCACGAGCTGCACAGCAGTATGTGACTTCAGGGCTGGCTTTGATTGGAGATGCGGCACATGTGATTCATCCTTTGGCAGGGCAAGGGGTGAATATTGGTTGTTTAGATGCTGCGGTACTGTGTGATGCCCTATTGCATGATTTCTCGCGTGGGGTGTGGGCACATGAGCAAACGTTGCAGCGTTATGAACATTGTCGTAAAGGTCAAAATGACGCCATGATGCATAGCATGTCGGCAATTGGCTGGTTAGAAACTACAGACTTTTCCCCCATTATTTGGGCGCGTAATTTTGGCTTAAAACAAGTTGAACAACAGCCCGTATTAAAAGATGCTTTTATGATGCAGGCCAACGGTTTGCAGGCATTAAAAAATACCCGTTATGCAAATTAGGTTTAAACAGATAATTTTTAGGCATTTAGTTAAATCTGATTACGAATTTGATTAAAAAAGATACGATTTTTTTGCATTAAGTACTATGCGAAAGTGATTTAGATTGATAAATTTCATCGTAATTCGAAATCGATTCGAAACGAAGTATTTGGAAGTCATTGCGGGGAGATTAAGATGACGGATATGAATGATTATGATGATGCGGAAGACTCAGTTGTAGATGAGGATGAAGCAAAGGCTGCCGAAAAAGGTGCATCAGATGACGTAGAAGGTGCTTCTGATGGTGATCTTGCTGAGGCAGAAACATTAACCGTGACTGCAAAGAAAAAGCAACGTGAAGCTTTAGAGGATGAAGTGGCTGCATTCTTGGCGCGTGGTGGACGTATTACTGAAGTTCCACCAGATGAGTCTGCACACGACTAACCTAGCAGTATAAAAAACCACTCATGAGAGTGGTTTTTTTATTTGTTCAGCACTCAAGCTTCAGTTTTACTGTGCAGTCAACTCTAAGGCACGTTGATAAGCCACTTTTTTCTTAATGCCAGTTAAGTCCGCAGCCAGTTGTGATGCCGCTTTGACTGATAAATCCTGTAAAAGACGTGTGAGAAGTTGGTCTAATTTCTCTTGTTCCATGTCTTTTTCCTGGGTTGCACCACCCACCACCAACACGATTTCACCTTTTTGTTGGTTATGGTCAGACTCAATAAATTGAACCAATTCACCCAAAGTCATTTTGCGAATGGTTTCAAAGGTTTTGGTAATTTCTCGAGCAAAACCTACTGGGCGGTCTGCACCAAATACTTCAGCCATGTTTTTTACAGATTCTAAAATTCGATGAGGTGCTTCGTAAAAAATTAGAGTTTGAGTTTCGTCTTTCAACTTTTCAAGTTGCAATAAACGTTGTGAAGCTTTAGAGGATAAAAAACCTTCGAAACTAAAACGGTCACTTGGCAAACCCACGCTACTTAAGGCAGCAATTGCGGCACATGCACCCGGAACTGGAATCACACGAATGCCATGTTCTTGGGCTGCACGGACCAGTTTGAACCCAGGATCACTAATTAAAGGGGTGCCTGCATCACTAATCAATGCCATATTTTCGCCTTTTAACAGACGTTGCACTAACATATCAATTTTGTTGCTTTCATTGTGGTCGTGGCAGGCAGTTAGCGGTGTTGAAATATTAAAATGCTTGAGTAATTGTGCCGATGTACGTGTATCTTCGGCTGCAATAATGCTCACTGATTTTAGGGTTTCAATGGCGCGAAAAGTCATATCATCTAAGTGCCCGATAGGGGTTGCTACAACAAATAACTGAGCACTCATGTGAAGTCTCCATGCCAAAAATAGAATTAAGAAAAGAATGACGCGATGTAAGTGATATGGGAGTTAGGGTCCCAAAACGCGTGAGAATACTTGCATTCTACCTGAATCCACTGCTCAGACGCGAATTAGATTCTATAGGGCTACTAGATAAAATATGCGCTTAAGGTGTGATATAACGTTGCCGATGAGTGTATTTAAAAAAATGATTAAAATTTAAAAGTTTGCATTTACTAAATTTACGAAGTGTATTTGAGATTAGATCTATGCTTGCACTAGAATAAACATATATAAAAAATCTTGGTATTCATTGCATTACAACAAGAAATGAGTGGGTTTTACTGAATGGAAGAAAAATTGAAGCTTAAAACAACATCACAAGCTTTGGGGGATTGGGCAGAACAACAAGCTTTAATCCTTTTGCAACAGCAGGGCTTTCAGCTTGTGCAAAGAAATTATCATAGCCGATATGGTGAGCTAGATTTGGTGGTGCAACACGGCGAAGAATTACTTTTGGTTGAAGTGAAGGCACGTGCTTTGACCCGTTATGCACATGCCAATGAAGTGGTGTCACTTTCAAAACAGCGCAAACTCATCAAAACAGCGTTGTATTTTCTAAATGAATATCCTGAATTTCAGCAGTTCTATTGTCGATTTGATGTAATTTGTTTTGATTTCTATCAACAATTTGCAAAAACAGTACAGTATGACTTTTCAAGTTTCACTTATGATCTGCAATGGATAGAAAATGCTTTTACTTTTGATTCAGAGTTCATTAATCTTTGAAGGAACAGAAAGCATTAATGTTATAAAAAAATGAATGAAATAAGTGAGGAGTCTTGCTGAGTGTTGAATCGTATTGCAATGACAGTGCTTTGTGTCGCAGGTCTAAGTTTATCGGGCTGTGCGAGTTTTATTTCAGGTGGTACAGGGACTGCACCCGTTGGAACTGAAAGTGGGGTACGCTCACTTGGTCAGGTATTTATTGATTCCTCAATTGAACGTACAGCGAACATTAATTTATATAAATTAGATTCTCGTTTTAAACAGTCGCGCATCAATATTGAAAGTTTTTATGGTAATGTTTTATTGACAGGGCAAGTCCCAGATCAGCATTTAAAACAACTGGCTGAAGACAATGTCCGTGCGATGAGTGACGTAAAAAATGTGCATAATTTTATTACCGTGGGTGATAAAATTGGATATAACACCATCATGCAGGATGCTTCTGCAACAGCAAATACTCGTGGCTTGATTATGAAAGCACCAGTGGTGGCTGATAGTAAAGTCCGTGTACATACAGAGGATGGTGTGTTGTACGTGATGGGGCGTTTGAATAATGCTGAAATCAATGATTTAAACAACGTGTTACAGCAAGTGGGTAATGTAACTAAAATCGTGACATTGGTTGATAATGTCGATCAAGGACAGAAGTCGATAAATTCTAGTTTTGTAAGCCCAGTCGCAAGCAATGCGCAGCCTGAAGTTCAAACGCCTGTAGCTATTGACCCAGATCAGGTAGAACCGACGAATGTTCAATAAATCCGAATATTGGATTAAACAGTTAAATGACACCGTGGGTAATGCGAAAGATTTTATTCGAGACTTTCGCATCTACGATGTTGGTAGTTATGCATTAAATCAACTCACACCGCGTGAGGGATATACACTGCATGAAAATATTGCGTATGGTTTAAAGGCACGTCATCGTCTCGATTTATTCAAAACGCATAAACCACAGTTGAATCAACCTTTAATTATCTTTGTGCATGGCGGTGCTTGGACGCATGGCGATAAAAGTTCATACCGCTTTGTGGGTGAAGCTTTTGCCCGTGAAGGTTATGACGTGGCAGTAATCAACTATCATCTTGCGCCACAGTACATTTTCCCGAGCTATGTAGACGATTTAACCCTTGCAATCAACTTTTTGAGTCTGCATCAGCAAAAGCTGGCTATTCGCACCGACAATGTTGTACTTATGGGGCATTCTGCGGGTGCATTTAATGTCATGTCGGCGGTGTATCATCCGCAGCAGTATGAATTGCAATGTCGTGTGCAAATCCGTGCCATTATTGGGGTAGCAGGTCCATATCATTTTGATTATAAAGGGGATCCGCTGTGTGCCGAGGCATTTGATCAAAGTGTTCCTTTTCAGCAGGTCATGCCATATTATTTTGTGGCATCGAATAGCATTAAGCATTATTTGCTGATGGCAGAAAATGACCAGATTGTGGGACATAATAATACTGAAGATTTTGACCGAGTACTGAAAGAAAAAGGCAATCACAGCAAAATGATTGTGATCCCACGTACAGGTCACATTACTGTGATGGGATCGGTATCCAGTTTATTTAACCGTTATTTTGAAACTAAAGAACAGATTTTGATTTCGCTTGAGGAAGCCTTAAAGCCATAGATGCGTGTCATCGGCAACTGGGTGTCCTTGCGTCACATGCATAATCATGGCATGTGCAATACTTCCTTTGAAGGGAATCTGAGGGAGTTGGTTAAATTTGAAAAATTGCGCATCACTGATTTCTTCTTCTTGTAATTGAATATCGCCTGCTGAATATTCAGCACGGAAGGCAATCATTAAATTACTTGGGAAGGGCCAAGGTTGGCTCGCTAAATATTGAATATTTTTGAGTTTTAAACCGACTTCTTCTTCAGTTTCACGACGTACTGCATCTTCTAGAGTTTCACCAACTTCAACAAACCCTGCAATCAAACCATACATATTGTTGGTATTTTTGGCATTTTTCGCTAAAAGAATTTCATCTTCCCCGCGTGTAATTACCGTAATAACACAAGGTTGCACCCGTGGATATTGATGATAATGGCAAGCAGGGCAGATCATGGCATATTCAGTTGCATGAACCTGTGTTTCATGTCCGCAATGACTACAGAACTTATGGTTGCGACGCCATTCTAATAGCTGCATGGCACGACTGGCTTGTTCAAACTGTTTGGTGGTCCATTGAGTCAAAAGTTGTCGAATGGGCACCAATTGTAGTCCACTCGGAATATTTTCATGGGCTTGTAGATCACGGGCAATTACAGTATTGCCCGTATGTAAGTGTAGATCACTTGCCAAGCTCTCAACTTTAGGCAGTTGTAGATGTTCATCAACCAGTAGTTGTTGTTGATGAAAAATATAGGCAAGTGATAATTCTGACATTAGGCGACTACTTCGGCATTAAGTTTTTGACTGCTGCTCAATGCTACATCAAACATCGAATGCAATACAGGCTGTTTATTCTTCAAATTATCAATCATCATTTCGGCACTCGCTAGAGTATCTAAAATGTAGTTGATTTCTTGTTCAGAAATACTGCTTGAAGCTTCAATTTTTTGTTGCACAAATTGCGCAGCATTTTTTAATGCTTGCTGACCTTCACTGGCATTCAGGAAGAGTAAAGCACCGCTGATTTCACTCAGTTGTGTAGACAGATTGCCTAATGCACCCAAGAATTGATCTTGAAGATACTGAACTAACGCAGTAGCAGCGTGATCAACCAATATTTTGGTTTCATTCAGTAAAGCATCATGGGCTTCATCTAGACGATCTAGAGAAACATTTAAGTTATTCACACGATGTTGTAAGCGATTTGAAGTATGGTGACGTTCTAATACCCCAATCGAATTCATGGCAGATAAAATGCTTTTCATTAATTGTTGAGCAAAGTTTTCGTCTTTTAACACATCACTTTGATTCAGTACTTCAACCTGACGTGATAAGTCTTGATATGCTTCATTCAAATTCAAGACTTTGAATATATTGGCCAATTCCTTAATTTTCGCCTGTAATTCTTGCGTTTTTTCAGGCGACATGGTTTGGTAGTTATATTCAATTTCATTGCGGATTTGTGCCATTTCACTGGTCACAAGTTCGCTAATCGTGTGCATGGTATTGAAATCTGGACCATAAAGATGACGACTAAACACTTGGAGTTGAGTGTCTGTTAAGGCATCTTCCCCAATATTTAACTGGTCACGGATGCTTTGAGCTGTCTCATCTTCTTGGCTAATACATAAACTGAGAATATTGGATAAATCGTTCAGGCTCGCATTGAAGTTTTCTGGTGCTTGGAAAAAAGCAGCCATATTACGTTCTATATCAATCAGGCTACGTAAACGCGCATCTGTGAACAGCAGATTATCAATTTGATTAAATGCCACATGAACCAGTCCCCAGTATTGTTGACTTGGTAATTGGTTAGCTAAACCTGCTAAATAAGTGCCCACAATGCGAATTGCTTGCAAATCGAGTTCTGTTTCTTGCTGCTGGAGCAATTTGTTCAAGGCAAGTTTATATAAGCGGTGCACATACTCGGACTTTTCTAGGGTCGGAATATGAGGTAACTGGAAGTTTGGTTCTATACAGTTCAGCAGTGGTTCAAGATGCTGACCTTCATGCGTCAGTGGTTTACCCAGAGCCAGTTCTAAGCGATTTAAAGTATCGAGTAGAAATTGAGGAATTTTGACTTCACGCAGGCAGATAAACTCAATATAGCGTTTTAGCATGGTCGTGCCTTCACTGAGCGCGATTACATCCTGTGTGTTGATATTTTCAGGATTCGCCATAATCTTGCGCATGAGTTCAGCAGCGTATTGAGCAATTTGTCCTAAGTTTGGCATATCAATTAAGACTAAAACTTGAGCACATTGTTCAAATTGATTCAGCGCATCATCAATACCAAACGGTAGAGTATGATCCTCTGCTAAGGTACTGACGGCAGACTCAACTAACTTGATCGAGTTATCAACCTCATTTTTTATTATCAGTAAGGCCGTAGGATCAAAATGAATAGAGGTTTGGTAAGACATTTATCTGCACCTTTCCTAGTGTATTATCTGTTTATGTTTGGCTGAGTTAGAGCGTTATTTCTTGTATTTAACTATAACTGATGTCCCCAAAGTTTAAATACAAAAAATAACAGAATCTGTAGAAATTATTTTGAAAAAAAGCAAGATTTGCCCTGTTTTTCCTCAATTTGTTTGACCCAAGTCTCATGTGCGGCCAATTCTTCTTCGGAAGGTAAGATGACGGCTAAGCCCGTTTCATCAACTTGGCGTCGTCCACTTGTGCCTTGTTGTTGTTCACTTTGCGATAGCGCATCGATATCAAATGACACTTGTCCGCCCGTCATTGCCAAATAGACGTCGGCTAAAATTTCAGCATCGAGCAATGCACCATGGAAAGTACGGTCACGTTGTGCGATTTCGTAGCGTCGTACCAAGGCATCCAAGGAGTTCTTTTGTCCAGGATGTTTGCTTTTTGCCATCGCTAAAGTATCAGTGACTTCGCAGACTTCAGAGAGTGCACCATGACCTGTACGCTTAAACTCCATATTTAAGAAGTTCATATCGAAGGTCGCGTTATGCGCAATAATCTCTGCGCCTTTTAAGTAGTCAAACAAGACGTCTGCAATTTCTGCATATTTGGGTTTGTCTGTTAAAAACTCATCGGTAATGCCGTGGACATTGACCGAGTCACCGACTTCCTTTTCAGGATTGATATAAATATGGATGGAGCTGCCTGTGAGTTTGCGATTGATCATTTCAATCGCACCGACTTCAATAATGCGATCGCTGTCCTGAAAATAGAAACCTGTGGTTTCGGTATCCAGAATTAACTGACGAGGACCAATGGCTTCAACGGTTGCAGGCGTAATCACAATATGCGGATGCATCGTAGTCGTTTGTTTTTGTGAATCTTGAAGCGTTTCTACAGGAAAGCTAGATTCAGAGACTTCATCTTCAATATATTCAGGTTCCACAGGCTCAGCTTCTTCTCCGGCAAAATCTAGTCCGAAAGGGTCGTCAAAAAGCCAGTCAGATTCGGCTTTTTTTTTATCATCCGTGTTGTTTTCTAGTACTGCTGTTAAATTTTTTGCGGTTTGGTCAGCGCCTAAATTCGCTAATTGGTCTGCCATTTCATTGCCCGGGTGACCTGAATGACCTTTGATCCAGTTCCATTCAATTTCTCGACCTTGGCAGACGCTATCCAACTTTTGCCATAAATCGGGATTCTTAACATCTTTCCAATTTTTCTTTTTCCAACCATGAATCCATTCGGTAATGCCTTGTTTGACATAGTTGGAGTCTGTCCAGATAATTAACTTGGCAGATTTAGGACAAGCGAGTACGCCTTCAATTGCTGCGGTTAACTCCATGCGGTTATTGGTGGTTTGAGTTTCGCCGCCAAAGATTTTACGTTCTTCGGTCGCTGTAACAATATAAGCTCCCCAACCTCCGAGTGCACTATCTTTACCATTTCCGCGACAAGCGCCATCGACATAGAGCGTAATTGTTTCAGACATAAAGGGTCATCCAGCCAGCAAAGAAAGTTAACAGAAGCGAATCTAATTTCGTATTGTATAACGCATTTGTGCTTTGGAAGTGGATTACATGGTTAAATTTTAATTTCTTGTAACATTTATCATGGAATCGCGCTAAATTATTGCCTTGAGTCTCTGCCGTGCTTCACTACAATGGCAGTGCTAAAAATAAATTTTATACGAGTTGTTTGGATTTTTTTATGTATAAACCAACCACGTTCTTGTGGCAGCCCTCGGTTCCGACATTATTTAAGATTACTGTATTGGGTTCAGCACTTGCTGCATTAGGATTAACCACAGGTTGTGCATCGAGCCAGAGTGCAACTAAGGCTGCTGCATCAAAACAGGTTGGCTCGAATTATTTAGATGCAAATAGTTTAGATTCTTTGGAAGATCTTTTATCTGCCACCGATATGCGTGCCGTAGAAGGGGATCGTCTGCTTATTTTAAAACATGGTGATGTGTGGAAGCGCATGACGGTCGGTTTTAAAATGGATCTCAATCACTGGGATTCGCGTATTGAAGCACAGCGCAGTTGGTTTGTCTCTCGACAACCCTATATTGAGCGTTTAAGTGCGCGTGCATCACGTTATCTTTATCACACAGTAAAAGAAGCCGAGCGTCGTGGTTTGCCGACTGAACTCGCACTATTGCCGATTATTGAAAGTTCTTATGACCCTGCTGCAACCAGTAGTGCGGCGGCGGCGGGACTTTGGCAGTTTATTCCAAGTACTGGTCGTATTTATGGGTTAAAACAGTCTGGCATGTATGATGGCCGTCGTGATGTGGTCGAATCTACCCGTGCAGCTTATGAATTCTTAGGTAGTCTGTATAACCAGTTTGGTTCTTGGGAGTTGGCTTTGGCAGCGTATAACGCAGGTCCAGGTCGAATTCAACAGGCGATTAACCGTAACCGTGAGGCTGGATTGCCAACCGATTATTGGTCCTTACGTTTACCACAAGAAACCATGAACTATGTGCCACGTTTCTTGGCAGTGGCGCAGATTATTAAGAATCCGAATGCTTATGGTGTGACATTACCTCCGATTGCCAACCGACCGCACTTTAGAGAAATTAGTGTAGGGCCGGCAAACTTAAATGATGTTGCTGCGATTACAGGTTTAAGCCGCGCAGAATTGTATGCGCTCAATCCAGGTCATCGTGGTGATCAGATTGATAGTAGCAGCCCAATGCGTATTTTGATTCCTGCGGATATTAGTCCATCGATTGATGCAAAATTATCTAAATTACAATCGAACTCAGGCGGTTTATGGGCAAGTGCTACACCTATTACGAATAATAGTTCGACTGCGACAGTCATTACGCCAAGTAAAGCCACACCGCCGACTTTGGTTGCCAGCAACACCACGAAAACAACAGGTTCGAAAACGACCACTACAGTGACGACGAATACGGGCCGTCCTTTATCCACTACACCACGCGGTGCGGATGCTTTAGCGGCTTTTGCTTCGAATACAGTTGTTCCGAGCGCGCCACGTATTCCTGTTGCAGTCACACCTGCCAAAGATGTGAAGCCAGTGAGTGTAGAACCACCAATTTCTGCGGTGGAACGTGAGCAGATTATGGCAGCGGTTCAAGCGGAAGATGCAACCAAAACAGTGGATCAGGTTTTACAACCTGTGGCAACTAAGGCTGAACAAGAACAAGTGGTTGCAGAGATCAAACAGATTGCACCGCAGGGCACAGAAATTGTTGATCCTTATGATGGCAAGATTAAACTGACCGCAATTCAGACCAGCCAATCTGTAGCAGAGCAACAGGGTAAAGAGTTAACCAAAGGTTTTTCTTATCCAAAATCGGTAACAGACAATACCAAGCTAGACTCAGAAGAAGCCCAACTGAATAAAGACAAGAACTATGTGAAAACGGCATCTGAAGTGGTTGTGGTACCGCCTAAAGGGAAGCGGACCACTTATACAGTTCTGCCTGGTGATACCTTAGCAACGATCGCATTGAAAAACGGTGTGAACTGGCGTGACGTTGCCAAATGGAATCAGATTGATCCGAATGCAATGTTATTTGTGGGCACCAGTATTTATTTATACGATGCTAAACCTGTTGCGCAAGATCGTTCTTCCAATAATACCAATAGCAAACCAGACAGTTATGTGGTGCAAGCCAATGACAATTTGACCAGTGTTGCAAGCCAGTTTGGTTTATCGGTGAAACAGTTGGCGGACTATAATGATTTGACCGTGACCAGCGGTTTATTTGTGGGTCAGAAATTGTCTTTAAAAGACAGTGGTTTAACCACAGCGAAGAAGTCGACTGAAAAAGCCGCGGCAAAGAGCAGCAATATTAAAACCAAATCATATGTGGTGAAACGGGGTGAGTATTTAAAACTGATTGCTGACCGTTATGCTTTATCTAACCAAGAGTTGGCGGAATTAACATCTGGCTTACATGCGGGTAGTGATTTAATGGTTGGACAAAAAATTAATGTTCCAGTCAATACCGTAAATCAGGATGCATCGACGTCGGAAAAAAATATCACGGTAAAAGTAGACAGTCCAAAAGTTGAGACCAACATTAAGACTGAAACTTATAAAGTTCAGCGTGGCGATACCCTATATAGTATTGCGTCACAGTCGAAAATCTCGCTCAGTGATTTGGCTGAACTGAATAAGATTTCAACCAACAGTGGTGTTTACGTTGGACAAACCATTAAAGTACCAGCAGGTTCTACTGTGCCAGAAAGTTATGTGGTGCAATCTGGCGATAGTTTGTCCGCTATTGCCAGTAAATACAATTTAAACCAAGCCAATTTAGCGACCTTAAATGGCATGAGTCGTAATGCCAATGTTCGTGTTGGGCAGCGATTAAAACTCACAGGTGAACTTCCTGAGATTGAACAGCCAACGGAGAGTGCGGTCACTACAAAAGACCTGCATGTGGTGAAATCGGGTGAGACCTTAAGCAGTATTGCCAAGAAATATCACTTGCAGTTAAGTTATTTGGCAGCGCTAAATGACTTGTCAACCAATGCTTCGGTTCGTATTGGGCAGCGTTTAAAAGTTGAAGGTGATTTACCAAGCAAGACGACAGCTAAAGTTGATACAGCCGTGAAAAAAAGCAGTATGAGTAATAAAGATACTGAGAAATATACGGTAAGATCGGGCGAGTCATTGAATGCAATTGCGAATCGTACGGGTATTTCAGTTTCCGAATTGGCAAGTTTAAATGACATGAGTTCGCGTACTGGCTTACAGGTTGGTCAAACCATTCTGATTCCGAAAACGGTGAAAGAATATAAGGTGAAATCAGGTGATAATCTGATTCGCTTGGCTACACGTTATGGCGTTGAGGCGAGTGCTTTGGCTGAAATGAATGATTTGAAACCATCTGCACAGTTAAAAATTGGTGATGTGATTAAAGTTCCGAATCTTTAATTCGTCAATCTAAGATGTTGATAGTTCGTTTAACGAGCCAAAAAGTTGCCATGCTATTGCTATGTTTAAGCAGTGGTATGGTGACGCAGCAGGTGTGGTCGGCTTTGCAGACTACGCCGTATATTGCTGTACATGGTCAGCCCCAATATACCAAGCTCAAGGCAATGCCTTATGCTAACCCTCAGGCCCCAAAAGGCGGATATATCAGCACTGCAGCAACGGGTACTTTTGATAATCTCAACAGTATGAATGGCAAAGGTAGTGCAACAGAAGGTGTCAATTATTTATTCGATACGTTGATGGATAATTCCTTAGATGAATCTGGGGTGATGTATCCGTTATTGGCAGATCAAGTCACGTTTGACCCCGTAAATCCGCAATTTATGATTTTTCATTTGAATCCTCGGGCGCGTTTTAGCAATGGAACGCCTGTGACGGCAGAAGATGTTAAATTCAGTTTTGATGCGTATCAAACCAAAGCCAATTTAGGCTTGCAAATGTATTTGTCGAATTTGGCGAAAACAGAAGTCCTGTCCAAATCACAAGTTAAATTTATTTTTAAGTCGAGTAAAAACAAGGAAATGCCACTGATTGTGGCGAGTTTACCCATTTATTCTAAATTAGATTGGAAAAATAAGGATTTTACTCGAATTACCTTGCAACCCATTTTAGGCTCGGGTCCTTATTTAATTGAGCGTATAGATGCAGGGCGCAGTATTACCTATAAGCGCAATCCGAATTATTGGGCAAAAGATTTAATGGTCAATCGGGGGCGTTATAATTTTGATCGGTTGAAATATGTCTATTACCGTAATAATGATATTGCCTTTGAAGGTTTTAAGTCGGGGCAGTACACCTTACACGAAGAAAAGAAGACCAAGACATGGGTCACGGGCTATCAATTTCCTGCTGTAAAAGCAGGATGGGTCAAGCGATATAGTCATCGTTTAGCGCGACCTGTGGTCAATCAGAGTCTGGTCTTGAATACGCGGAAAGATCTTTTTAATGATATTTATTTTCGTCAGGCGCTGAGTTATGCCTACGATTTTGAATGGCTGAATAAAGCGTTGTTCTATGGACAGTATCAGCGTTTGCAAAGTCATTTTCAGAACAGCGAGTTGGCAGCAACGGGACAACCGAGTGCTGCTGAATTAAAATTATTACAACCTTATTTACCCAAGTTACATCCTGTGCAACAACAAGGTGTACTGTCCAATTGGCAGTATCCTAAATCGGATGCGGGTGGATTCAATCGCCCGAATTTACTCCAAGCACGTACTATTTTGCTGAAGGCGGGTTATCAATATCGACAAGGGCAGTTGTATGGTAAAAATGGACGGGCGATCCAGTTTGAAGTTTTACTCTATCAAGAAGGCGCACAGCGTACGATTATGCCGTGGATTCGAAACCTAAAAAAATTAGGTATCAATGTGAAGCTGCGTCAGGTTGATGTATCGCAATATATGGAACGGATGCGTCGTTACGAATTTGATGTAACCACTTTGGAAATGCCACAATCGCTTTCACCTGGTAGTGAGCAAGCACAAATGTGGAGTAGCAGTGCAGCGCGCGAGTTTGGCAACTATAATTATGCAGGCATTCAAAATGCTGCCATCGATGCTGCGGTGCAACAGGTCATTCAAGCACCGAATCGGCAACAATTAATTCTGCGCACTCGAGTGTTGGATCGCTTGTTGCGGGCAGGTTATTATCAAATCTTGACCTATGGTAAAAATGACAATTGGTATGCGTATTGGAATATGTATCAACAACCTAAAGTCAAACCAAAACTATCTTTGGGTTTAGATTATTGGTGGAGTGACCCCACTCAAGCCCAAAAAGTCAGTCAATTTCTCGGTAAGTAAGACGAGAAATATGCCCGTTTTGACAGAGATAACCAGATCGGGAAGGCAAATTATACAGAAGATAAGGATAAGCAATTGGGTACGTATATTCTAAAAAGGTTATTCCTGATTATTCCGACCTTATTTTTTATTCTGTGCATTAATTTTGCCGTGATTCAGATTGCCCCAGGTGGACCTGTAGAGCGTGCCATTGAACAAGCAGAGTCTTTTCAGCGCTTACAAGCGGCGAAAGTGGGTGTCTCTGCTGAAAACAGTAATTATCAAGGAGCGAAGGGACTCAGTGAAGAGATGATTCATCAGATTGAAGCCCAGTATGGTTTTGATCAGCCTGCGTATATACGTTTTGGCGTGATGCTTAAAAACTACTTGAGCTTTGATTTTGGTGTCAGTTTTTTTAAAGATAAACCAGTGACGCAATTAATTTGGGAAAAAATGCCGGTCTCTGTTTCACTCGGGCTGTGGAGCAGTTTGCTGATTTATTTAATTGCGATTCCCTTGGGGATTAAAAAAGCCAAACAGCATGGTTTATGGTTTGATAAAACCACCTCGCTTATTTTAGCCATTGGCTATGCAGTTCCAGCTTTTGTTTTTGCTATTTTGTTAATTGTTTTTTTTGCAGGTGGCAGCTATTTTCAATGGTTCCCGTTGCAAGGCTTGGTCTCGGATAATTTTCAACAATTGAGTTTGCTGGGCAAAATTCAAGACTATTTCTGGCACTTAAGCTTGCCATTATTGGCGATGGTTTTGGGCGGTTTTGCCAGTTTAAGCTATTTGACCAAATATTCTTTTTTGGAAGAATTGAATAAACCTTATGTTTGGGCAGCTCGTGCCAAAGGACTGAGTGAATCTCGTGTTCAGTATGGGCATATATTTCGAAATGCTGTATTGGTGATTATGGCGGGTTTGCCCGAAGCATTGGTCAGTATTTTCTTTGTTGGCAATTTATTTATCGAGATTGTATTTAACCTTGACGGCTTGGGTTTGTTGGGATTCGAGGCCATTATTCAGCGCGATTATCCTGTCATCTTCGGGACGTTATTTATTTTTACCTTATTGGGCTTAATTCTGCGTTTAATTTGCGATGTGCTCTATCAATGGATTGACCCACGAATTGATTTTGAATTACGAGGGAAATACTAATGTCTCCCATGATTCAAACACGTCTTCAGCGTTTTCGACAAAACCGTTTGGGGTTTCTTTGCTTTATTTTATTTAGTCTAATTTTTGCGGTGTCCTTAGCTGCAAATTTAATTGCCAATGAAAAACCCTTATTGGTCAAATATCAGCAGTCTTTTTATTTTCCTGTATTTAAGAGCTATCCCGAAACCACTTTTGGCGGGGTATTTGAAACAGAAGCCGATTATAAAGATCCTGTGGTACAACAATTGATTGCTGATCAGGGCTGGGTCGTGTGGCCCGTGATTCGGTACGCGGCACAAACGCCAAATTTAGATTTGGCGGTACCTGTTCCGTCTGAACCAACAGCGCAAAATTGGTTAGGGACGGATGATCAAGGCCGAGATGTGCTCGCCAGAATTTTATATGCCTTACGCGTTTCACTATTGTTTGGTTTTGCTGTAACCCTATTTTCAGCAGTAATAGGTATCTTTATTGGAGCAGTACAAGGCTATTATGGCGGTTGGGTCGATTTAATTGGTCAAAGGATATTAGAAGTCTGGGGCGGTTTGCCCATGCTGTTTATGGTGATGATTTTAGTCAGTATCTTCACTCCGAGTGTGTATTGGTTATTTTTGATCATGTTGTTCTTTGGTTGGACCACGTTGGTGAATTTAGTTCGGACGGAGTTTTTACGTGCACGAAATTTCGATTATGTTCGAGCTGCCCGTGCGCTAGGGGTTGCTGATACACGTATTATAGTTCGGCATATTTTACCGAATGTCATCAGTTCCAGTTTGTCACAGCTCCCTTTTATGTTAACTGCCAATATTACTGCTTTAGCTGCTTTGGACTTTTTGGGGCTTGGATTACCTGCTGATACGGCTTCCTTGGGGGAACTCTTGTTGCAAGGTAAAAATAATTTAAATGCGCCGTGGTTGGCTTTATCTGGTTTCTTCACGCTGGCAATTGTCTTGTCACTTTTGATTTATATTGGGGAGGCTGCACGAGATGCATTCGATCCACGACAATAACCATGCAGCAGGCGTGATTTTAGATGTCCAGAAATTGCATATTCAACATGAACAAACGACATTACTGGACAATTTATCCTTTCAACTGCATCGGGGTAAAACATTGGCTCTGGTGGGTGAGAGTGGTTCAGGTAAAACGATCAGTTGTTTAGCACTGTTAGGTTTATTGCCCCCAAGTTTGCTCAGATCCGGCAGGGTAAATTATGCTGATATTGATTTACTCAAACTTTCTACCCAGCAGTTACAATCTATTCGTGGTCATAAAATTGCTTTGATTTTCCAAGACCCAATGGCAGCATTGAATCCATTACATCAGGTTGAAAAAATTGTTGGGGAGGTCTTAATTTTACAAGGCTTGTCTAAGCAATTTGTCCGTCAGCAGGTGATACAGTTATTAAATGATGTTGGATTAACTCAAACAGAAGCCCTTCTAAAGCGTTATCCGCATCAGCTTTCGGGCGGTCAGCGACAGCGTGTGATGATTGCTGCTGCTTTAGCGTTAGACCCTGAAATTTTAATTGCGGATGAACCTACAACTGCTTTGGATGTGACCCTGCAAGTACAGATTCTAGATTTGATCAAGACGCTGCAACAACAGCGCCAGATGTCCCTGATTTTGATTAGCCATGATTTGAATTTGGTCCGTCAATATGCAGATGATGTGATTGTGATGAATCAAGGGTGTGTTGAGCAACAGGGGGCTACCGAGCAGGTATTTCAACATCCTACAACGGACTATACCCATGAATTGATGAACCATGATTTTGGGGAAGCACTTGTACCCTCTGTGACTCCAACAGTCCTGCAACTAGAACAGTTATTGGTGCAGTATCCAATTAAACAAGGTTGGCTGAATCGTGTGACGGGTCAGCAGATTGCAGTTGAGATTCCTCATCTAACGTTAATGCAGGGTGAATGTTTAGGGATTGTGGGAGAAAGTGGATCGGGTAAAAGTTCTCTGGCCTTAGCTATTGTGCGTTTGGTTCAGAGTCAAGGACAGATCCTGTTTCAGCAGCAGAATTTAAATACTTTGAATCAGAAACAATTACGTCCGCTACGCGCCAATTTTCAGATTGTTTTTCAAGATCCTTTTAGCAGCCTCAACCCACGTTTAACCGTACAACAGATTATTGCTGAAGGATTGACGCTCGGTCATCAACATGAAAATCATATTGAAGCGAAAGTGAGTCGGGCTTTATTGGATGTTGAGTTGGATGATAGCTTCAAGCATCGTTATCCTCATGAATTATCAGGTGGTCAGCGTCAGCGGATTGCTTTGGCACGAGCATTGGTGCTACAGCCACAGTTGATGATCTTGGATGAACCAACATCTTCTTTAGACCGTACGACACAACGAGCAATTGTGCAGCTATTGCGCCGTTTACAGCAGCAGTATCAACTGAGTTATTTATTGATTAGCCATGATCTACATGTGGTACGTGCGATTAGTCAAAAAGTTTTGGTACTACGCGCGTCGCAAGTGATTGAAATGCAGACCACGGAAGCACTGTTTGCTCATCCCTTACACCTATATACCCAGCAACTGATTCAGGCCAGTCAATATCATTCAATTGACAAAATAAATTGTCAGAAATGACTTGACCTCATTGGCAAACTGATTAGAGTAAAACATCTAAATAAAAGAATGAGGAAGTTCACATGAGTCACATTGCAGCACCTTTGCAAATCCGAAATACCACTTTTAAAAACCGTATTATTAAAGGCGCAATGAGTGAGGCTTTAGCCAACCATGCGGGACAACCGAATCGATTACATTTAGGTTTATACGAAGCTTGGGCAAAAGGGGGCTTGGGCTGTGCCATTACGGGTAATGTGATGGTGGATTTTCGCGCCAAGAATGAGCCTGGGGTCGTGGTCGTAGAATCTGAACGTGACATGGCTGAGCTGAGTCAATGGGCAGCTTTGGGTAAGCAATATGGGATGGTGCAGTTGGTTCAGCTATCCCATCCTGGACGACAATGCCCGAAAGGTCTAAATAAAGAAACCGTAGCCCCTTCGGCAGTGCCGTTTAGTCCAATGCTTGCCACCACTTTTGGTACACCACGTGAACTTCGTGAAGATGAAATTTTAGACATTATTCAACGCTTTGCCCGTGCAGCGCAGATTTGTGAAAAAGCGGGATTTGAAGGCGTGCAACTGCATGGTGCGCATGGTTATCTAATTAGTCAGTTTCTCTCACCATTGACCAATAAACGTCAAGATCAATGGGGCGGTAGCATTGAAAATCGTATGCGCTTTTTGCTAGAAATTTACCAAGCCGTTCGGGCAGCGACATCAGATAACTTTATCATTTCAGTTAAGCTAAATTCTGCGGATTTCCAACGTGGCGGCATCACTGAAGAAGATGTGATTGCTGTGTTTAAAGCGATTGACGCAGCAGGTATTGACTTGATTGAAATTTCGGGTGGTACTTATGAAGCTCCTGCCATGGCAGGTGCAAAAGAAGATAAACGAAAAGCCAGCACCATCGCTCGCGAAGCCTATTTTCTCGACTTTGCTGAAAAAATTCGTCAGCAGGTCAGTTGTCACTTGATGGTGACAGGTGGCTTCCGTACAGCGCAAGGCATGAATGCTGCACTTGACAGTGGAGCCTGTGATTTTATCGGGATTGCACGTCCATTTGCTGTAGAAACTGATTTGACCGAACGTTTATTGGTTGGGCAAGATGTCCGTTATGCGGTGGATAAGATTAAAACGGGTATTCCAATGGTGGATAAAATGGCCATTATGGAAATTATTTGGTATGCCGCTCAATTTAAGACCATTGCACAGGGTAAACAGCCAAATCCGAAACTTTCTCCGCTTAAAGTGTTCTTCCATTATGTGAAGGGGAATTTAAAAGCCGTGATTCAAGGGCAAATCAACTCGCGTAAAAGCGCATAATACTAGTTGGCTTCGGCCCAATACTGTTTGAAGATTGAGGCAGACCATTGACCTTTTGACAAAGCGCGTTGAAAGGCGGGTCTGTCTTCAATCTGTTGTAAATAGGTGTTGATCGCAGGGTAGTGCATATAACGGTCATTTAGATGGGTGCAGGCATGTAATGGAAACCAGAGCAAGATATCTGCAATAGTCAATTGAGAGCCTGCCACCCACGGTTGTGTGGTGAGATGCTGATTGATCATTTGCATTTGTTGTTGCAGTAGGGGATTTAAATAGCCTCGGTTAAATCCATATTGAATGGCTCGTGGAATAAAACGTATAGGCCAAGGTGTTCTGATCGCCAATTGGGAAAAGATCTGTTTTAACGCCAAATTTGGCATAAATGTGGCTTCAGCGAAGTTTTTCCAATAGTAGTAATCCACTAAGGCAGAACCGTCTAAATCCATTGCACCTAAACTTTGCTGGCGAGTACTGAACCATTCAGCAATAGCACTGGTTTCAGATAAGAAAAAAGTGTGCTCAAGCTCTGTTATTTTGACTGTTGGAAATTTTGCCAAAGGATGTACTTGTTGTAATTGATGCGTATTGGCATCGTCTAGTGTGTCGCAAACCAAAATGTCATACTCGAGACCGAGTTCTTCGAAAAGCCAGACAATACGTTGCGAACGTGAATTAGGTTTATGGTAAAGTTGAATCTGCATTTTGTTGTTTCAATTGCCTTTTATTAAATATGTTTTTTATTTTGCTCAAAGAGAGCATAACTCAAAATATAGGCATAAAAAAACCTGAGTCATTTTGCTCAGGTTTTTTTAAGAGATAAACATCTCTGAATATGGCGTCCCTACGGGGATTCGAACCCCGGTTACCGCCGTGAAAGGGCGATGTCCTAGGCCTCTAGACGATAGGGACTTAATGAGGCAGGTACTTCTGAAAACTAAACCATAAATTAAATGGCGTCCCTACGGGGATTCGAACCCCGGTTACCGCCGTGAAAGGGCGATGTCCTAGGCCTCTAGACGATAGGGACGTTTCAGAGGTGGGCGTATATTAGGGTGAATATAGGAGAGTGTCAAACGTTTTCTTGAGCATAATCATTAAAAAAGAATTGAGTGAATAAAAAGAATACAAATTTGTGCAATATACTTTAAAGTGGTTGTTTTTTAGGCTTTAGGACATCCAAAATACTTTGGATAATAGTTGAGTGTTCTAAATAACCGGTAATTTGATAGGGTCTGTTCACAAGTGTAGTGATTGCTTGATTAATGATCGGTGATTCAAAATTGAAAGGTGATTCAGATTAGGGGGATGCCGTTAGAAAATCATCGGGGTAATAAAAATTAAACCAATCGCTATATAGTTGATGTGGTCGAGAAATCGGTAAAGTCAGTTTCTCTTGAATCACTTTAAAGGCAAGCGGGGAACCCTGTGTAATAAAACGATGTGCTCTAAAATGGGTAAATTGATGCAATAAGTGATAGGCAATGACGGTACCTAATCAATGAGCGACAATAATGTGATCTTTGCTTGGATGAAGATGCGACATAATTCTGTGGTGAACTTCATGCATAAAATCAGAATTGGATAAGTATAAGTAGGTCTCAATGAGAAATTTATGAATGAGTGTTTCATGGAGTTTAGGGTAGTGATTGAGGAACATGATCAATTCTTTAAATGCATGATCTTTGCTGAGTGCTGTAATGACAGATAACCGTTGAGTAAGTGACTCAGATTGCTCTGGCTTGAAGCTGGGTGAGGGGTGGCACATGGACTATGCTCTTCTTGAACAATTGATGTGTTATGCCAGAGGTGCAACGGAAGATGTAAATACAACAGTGATTTAGGGAACAGTGTGTTTAGCTGGTGTTTGGTGAGTAAATCACCATAAAACAGGAGTTTGGTGTCTAGTGATACAGGTTCGATATTTTGCTCTGCATGACTCAAACCCGTTTTAAATAGATTTAACCAGTATTGTTTTAAAGTTTTTCATCATGATTTTGTTGATTTATACCGTGAATAAAAATGATTTTCATACAGGGTTTGGCTTTTTACAGAGGATATTATCTGTATTTTGCTTAAAAAAAGAGTGGTACTTGACCACTCTTTTTATGTGTTAGTTTTGCTTTCGATAAAACACGTAATAGCTGAGATAGCACAAAGCAATAAAGATTAAACAGCCAATAAAGCCTGCAATCATTTCAGGGTCTGCTGCCATACTGATGCCAGTAATAAAACAGAATGTAAAACCTAAAATTGGCACAATTGGAAATAGTGGTGCTGCAAAGCCTAATTCTTTCGCAGTACGACCCTGCTTATACCATTGGCGACGGAAATTGAACTGGCTTAAGCAGATGCTCATCCACACCACGACCATCGTAAATGCAGCGACACCCAGTAGGTTTTTGAAAATGGTTTCAGGCGCAAATTGTTCAGACAGCAATCCTGGAATTGCACCAAACATGGTGACAATAATGGCAACAAAAGGAATGCCTTTATGATTTAACTTAGAGAACACTTCAGGCAGTTGCTTTTTGTAAGATAAAGACCACATCATACGTGAAGCAGCATATAAGCCTGAATTTGCCGCTGAAAGAAGCGCGGTAATAATCACAAAGCGGATGATGTCTTCTGCATGTGGAATGCCAATATAGTTAAACACCGTTACAAAGGGACTGCTGCTCACGCCATTACCGCCTAAGCCCGCCATTTGATGTGGAAGCAGTGCGCTAATGACTACAATCGTACCAACAAAGAAGATTAATAAGCGCCAAATGGCTGCATTAATCGCTTTAGGCACATTTTTCGCTGGGTCTTGAGTTTCACCTGCCGCAACACCAATTAACTCTGTGCCTGAAAAGGCAAAGTTCACAATCAGCATGGTCGCAAAAATAGGGAAGAAGCCTTGTGGAAACCATCCTTCTGCGGTCAAATTACTAAACAGAGGTGCAGAGCTATAACCTTGGAAAGACAGCACACCAAAAATGGCCAATAAACCCAAAATAATGAAACTGATGACAGTGATGACTTTGACCAGAGACAACCAGAACTCTGATTCAGCAAACAGTCGGGTTGAACTCATGTTTAAGCTAAAAATAATGGCAGCAAATATGAGCGTCCAAATCCAGACTGATATATGGGGAAACCATTCTTGCATCAGCAAAGCAGCAGCAGTGAATTCAGTACCGAGCGTTGCCGTCCAAGTCAGCCAATATAACCATGTAATTGTGTAGCCTGTCCCTGGACCAATATACTTTTGTGCATAAGCGCCGAAAGAACCCGATACAGGCATATGTACCGCAAGTTCTCCCAGACATAGCATCACCATATAAGCAATAATTCCACCTAAAATATAAGCGATGATGGCACCTACAGGCCCCGTTTGTGCAATGACTTCACCCGACCCTAAAAACAGACCAGTACCGATTGCACCACCAAGTGAAATCATGACCAGATGTCGAGTACTCATAGCGCGTTTTAAAGGCGCAGAATTGCCCTGATGCATAGCATCATTCGGAGATTGAGATGACTGCATAAGAGAGAGAAAATAGAATAATGAAGCGCGCTATTGTAGTGCAAAACTACAAATCTGCAATCGAATAATAATGAATTATGCGTTTTGAATGATCGTATAAACGATAGATGGCGTCCCTACGGGGATTCGAACCCCGGTTACCGCCGTGAAAGGGCGATGTCCTAGGCCTCTAGACGATAGGGACGTTGCGAGGTGATGCGTATATTATGTATTTTTTTCTTTACTGTCAAATATGTTATTACAATATTTCTAAAAAATGGGTTTGTTTGTGTAAAAAATGTCTTACTTGCAGGATATAACGCAATTTTTTACGTTTTTCGACGTGCTAGATCTATTTTTTTTATTGGTAAGGGGAGTCAATTAAGCATGAAGGTTTTGATGTGACTCTGAGAGTCGGTTTAATTAGATTGCATGTATTTGATATGGAGAAAACCGAAATTTCAATAGGATGGATTCATAGAAAAACAAAAGCACCAAGCAAATTTAATGTTCAGGCGTTGGGTATGAGGTGTGAGCTTTATCTGACTTTACCGCATTAGATGTGGGTAGTGTAGGTTTTTGCTGTTGATTGGCAATATAGAGATAAACAGCAGAAGGAGAAAGAATGAGTAAAACCAGTAATATTTTCTTTAACATAGGTCAATCGGGAAAAATAAAGACAACAGTATAAACAATTCTTAAGAATAGAATGAGATGGAAATTTTAAATAAAAGTTTTGCGAGTGCAAATAGATGGCGTCCCTACGGGGATTCGAACCCCGGTTACCGCCGTGAAAGGGCGATGTCCTAGGCCTCTAGACGATAGGGACGTTTAGAAGATGGCGGTATCTTATTGATCCGCCACCATGGTGTCAAGTAGGTGTGGGGACAGTTTGTTCAAAATATAGCAAAACAGTTCAGCAGTCTTTCGAGTGTCATACAAAGCTGAGTGTGCCTCTTTGCCATCGAACTCAATTCCAGCTTGAATACATGACTTGGCAAGTACCGTTTGACCAAAGGTAATGGCACTTAAAGTCACTGTATCAAACACAGAGAAGCTGTGAAATGGATTTTGATTTTTAGTGCCAGTACGCGCAATCGCAGCCTGAACAAAACCTAAATCAAAGTGCGCATTGTGACCGACCAAAATCGCGTGGGTGCAATTTTGTTGGCGACGAACGTCATTCACGGCTTTAAAAATACGTTTTAGTGCTGATTTTTCATCTTCTGCCATTGCAACACGCATAGGATTAAATGGATCAATACCAATAAAATCTAATGAGCGTCGATCCAGATTGGCACCTGCAAATGGATTGATGTGTGCATGATGGGCTTCACCTGGAACGAATTGGCCTTCAGCATTATAAATAATTGGAATCGCAGCTATTTCTAGCAATGCGTCAGTTTGCGAATTAAAACCTGCAGTTTCGACGTCGACTACCACAGGTAAGAATCCACGGAAACGCTGACCAATTACTGGTAGAGTTTCATTTGTCACACTTTTCTCCACTGGATGGTTTTACCTGCATAAAGCGGGATAATCTTGTCACCATCTAAATAATCAAAACTTTCAGGAATGACTTGCTCTTCTTTAACCAGTGTAATGGTTTCAGTATTACGCGGAAGACCATAAAAGTCTGCACCAAAAAGACTGGCAAAGCCTTCTAGGCGTTCGAGTTTGTTTACTTGGTCAAAAGCTTGAGCATACAGTTCAATTGCAGTTGGTGCGCTATAGCAACCCGCACAACCACAGGCATTTTCTTTGGCATTTTTTGAGTGTGGTGCACTGTCTGTGCCTAAGAAAAATTTAGGATTGCCACTGGTTGCCACTTCCAACAGGGTTTGTTGATGTGTTTGGCGCTTTAAAATTGGCAAGCAATAGAAATGAGGCTTAATCCCGCCCACCAACATGTCGTTACGGTTGAACAATAAATGTTGAGGCGTAATTGTTGCAGCAACATTACGGTCTTGTTCTAACACAAAATGCGCAGCTTCGCTGGTAGTAATGTGCTCAAGTACCAATTTCAATTTCGGGAACTGTTTTAATAGTGGTGCTAAAACTTCATCTAGGAAACGTTTTTCACGGTCAAAAATATCGACGTGATTATGTGTGACTTCACCATGTAACAGTAATGGTACTTGATGTTCTTCAAGTTGCTCAATCACGGCGTACACTTTACGAATATCGCTTACGCCATTGTCCGAGTTGGTGGTTGCACCCGCAGGATAAAGCTTGATGGCATTAACAAACTCAGAGTCTTTAATTTTTTTGACTTCGCTTGCAGGCGTGCTATCAGTAAAATACAGCACCATACGCGGGTCAAATGCGTTACCTTCAGGCACATGCGCCATAATTCGCTCACGATAAGCAAGCGCTTCTTCCACAGTTTTTACAGGTGGAACAAGGTTTGGCATACAAATCGCACGCTTAAATTGCTTAGCTAAATCTGGAACAGTGCGTTTCAGGGCAAGGCCGTCACGTAAGTGGGCATGCCAATCGTCTGGCTGCAAAAGAGTAATCGTATTCAAGGCGATTTCGGACTAAAAAATAAATCAGATGATAATCTATATCAGTCTGTAATGCTAAGCTGAATTACAGATAAATGGCTTAATTCTGGTAAATAAAAAAGGCTTTTTTATTGTTTTTGTGTGATTAAGAAATGTCAAAAGCAATCAGTTCTTTGATTGAGGCTATTTCATCTGCGAAGAATCAATACGGGCAGGGCGTGACTCATTAAAAGAAAAAACCGCCAACTTAGGACGGTTTTTTCTTTAGGTATTCAGCAATTGAAAACTTAGTTTTTGTCTTTCAATTGTGGAACTGCAGAACCAGTACCTACAGCTAACAAACCTGAGTTTGTATAAATGCCGAGTTTTGCACGTGTATCTGTAATATCGAGGTTACGCATAGTAAGCTGACCAATACGATCCATCGGCGTAAACATTGAATCACCTTTTTCCATCGTTAAACGCTCAGCTTCATATGTGAGGTTTGGAGATTCGGTGTTCATGATGGTGTAGTCATTACCACGACGTAATTCTAAAGTGACTGTACCCGTAATGGCTTTAGCAACCCAACGTTGTGCAGTTTCACGCAGCATAAGCGCTTGAGAATCGAACCAACGACCTTGGTAAAGTAAACGACCTAAACGTAAACCGTTAATGCGGTATTGTTCAATGGTATCTTCGTTATGAATACCAGTAACTAAACGCTCGTAAGCAATATGAAGAAGGGCCATACCCGGTGCTTCATAAATACCACGAGATTTCGCTTCGATAATACGGTTTTCGATTTGGTCAGACATACCTAGACCATGACGACCACCAATACGGTTCGCTTCAAGAATAAATTCGACTGGATTTTCAAAACGTTGACCATTGATTGCAACAGGGAAGCCTTCTTCAAAAGTAATCGATACTTCTTCAGCTTTAACTTCTACGTCGTCTTTCCAGAACGCAACGCCCATGATTGGATCAACAATTTTGATACCCGCATTGAGGTATTCAAGATCTTTTGCTTCGTGAGTTGCACCCAACATGTTTGAGTCAGTTGAGTAGGCTTTTTCTTTTGACATTTTGTAGTCAAAGCCGTTGTCGATCAAGAATTGTGACATTTCAGCACGGCCACCTAACTCATCAATAAACGTTTGGTCTAACCAAGGTTTATAGATTTTAAGTGCAGGGTTGGTCAACAAACCATAACGGTAGAAACGTTCAATATCGTTTCCTTTATATGTTGAACCATCACCCCAGATGTTTACATCATCTTCTTTCATCGCGGTAACAAGCATGGTGCCTGTTACTGCACGGCCAAGCGGAGTCGTGTTGAAATATGGCATACCGCCAGTGCTGATATGGAATGCACCACACTGAATCGCCGCAATACCTTCAAGTGCAAGCTGTAAACGGCAGTCTACTAGACGTGCTTTTACTGCACCGTAAGCTTCCGCTTTTTTGGGAATCGCATCGTAGTCGTCTTCATCAGGCTGACCTAAGTTTGCTGTATAAGCATAAGGTTCTGCGCCTTTTTGTTTCATCCACAAAAGTGCAGCTGAAGTATCTAGACCACCAGAGAAGGCAATACCAACTTTTTTGCCAACTGGGACATTCTGCAAGATAGTTGCATTATCAGTCATTGTTAATCCTAACGATATAAATATAGGCACCGAGAATGGGTGGCCTGAAAGAATACATATGTCCGCGATTGTAGCACTTTTCCAAATGGTTTTTCTAAAAAATCATAACGCTTTAAAAATATTAAAGCTCATGTACATATCGATACTGCTGAAAAAATTCTGGATAAAATCGGTTTCTATATTGTGTGCTCAATTTTTGTCTTTCTAGAAGATGTTTGGGCTGTAAATTAATCAACAAAGGGGTTCGGTTTGTTTGGTTTTAAATTGGTATTACCAATATTGTGTGATTTTTCCAATTTTTGCGTATTAAGCTAGATTTAAGTGGGGTGATTATTTTTTACATTATTAGACTAAAGTCTATAATTGGCTGTATTTTCATAAAAAAATAAGTAAAAACAATAATATGAATTTGATTGAAATATGATCTGGTTTATAAAAGTTGAAAATATTGGTCATACCAAAATTAACTTTTAATTGAAGTTTTACTTCGTTTTAAATCAAAATAAGCCAAGTATAAGTCATTATTGGTTTGTTTCTCTTTACAGTTGCTTATATTGGTCTGTCCAATATGAGTAAAAGTACCAATAATATGCTCAAAATTAAATCTTAGTAAGCATTTCAAGGAGATGACAATGCTTCAATGGCAGCAAATGTATGACCCTATGGGGAATATTTGGATTTCAAGTCTAATTGCACTGATTCCGATTATCTTTTTCTTTTTGGCGCTCGCGGTATTCCGTTTAAAAGGCAGTGTGGCAGGTACGATCACCGTTGTACTTGCACTTCTTGTTTCTTTATTTGCCTATAAGATGCCTGTGCTGATGGCATTCGCATCGATGGCCTATGGTTTCCTCTACGGTTTATGGCCGATTGCATGGATCATTATTGGCGCTGTATTCCTGTATAAAATTTCAGTGAAGACAGGCCAGTTCGACATCATTCGTTCTTCTATTCTTTCGATTACTGAAGATCAGCGTTTACAAATGCTGTTGGTGGGTTTTGCTTTTGGTACCTTCTTAGAGGGTGCAGCAGGCTTTGGTGCACCTGTTGCGATTACCGCAGCACTATTAGTTGGTTTAGGCTTTAAACCTTTATATGCAGCAGGTCTGTGCTTAATCGTAAATACTGCACCTGTGGCTTTTGGTGCTATGGGTATTCCAATTATCGTTGCGGGACAAGTGTCTGGTGTCGATACGATGGAAATCAGTCAAATGGTGGGTCGTCAACTACCATTTATGGTACCAATCGTGCTGTTCTGGATTATGGCGATTATGGATGGTTGGCGCGGTATTAAAGAAACATGGCCAGCGGTTATTGTGGGTGCAAGTAGCTTTGCAATTGCGCAATACTTAACCTCGAACTTTGTCGGTCCAGAATTGCCCGATATTACGGCTGCAATTGCATCCTTGGTTTCTTTAACAATTTTGTTTAAATACTGGCAGCCGAAGCATATTTTCCGTTTTGCAGATCAAGACGCAAATATGAATGAAGATGTTGCAGCACAAAAACAGAAAAAATATAGCGTTGGCCAAATTGCTAAAGCATGGTCTCCATTCGTGATTTTAACTGTGATGGTAACGATCTGGAGTGTGAAACCGTTTAAGGATTTATTTGCCAAAGACGGTGCATTGCATGATCTCGTGATTTCAATCAAAGTGCCATTTTTGCATCAAATGATTCAAAAAATGCCACCTGTAGTTGCTGAAATTAAAGATTATGACGCGATTTACAAGTTTGATTGGATCTCGGCAACAGGAACTGCGATTTTTATTGCAGCATTGATCACCATTGCCTATTTGAAGATGAAACCAAAAGATGCTGTGGTGACTTTTGGTGAAACCCTGAATGAGTTGAAAGTACCAATTTATTCAATTGGTATGGTGTTGTCTTTTGCTTTTATCGCAAACTATTCAGGTATGTCTTCGACCTTGGCTTTGGCTCTTGCACATACGGGTTCGGCATTTACGTTCTTCTCGCCTTTCTTGGGTTGGTTGGGTGTATTCCTCACAGGTTCAGATACTTCTGCCAATGCACTATTTTCAGCACTTCAAGCCACTACAGCTCAGCAAATTGGTGTGCCAGAAGTTTTACTGGTGGCAGCAAATACCAGTGGTGGTGTGACTGGTAAGATGATTTCACCTCAATCGATTGCGATTGCGTGTGCGGCGGTAGGACTGGTTGGTAAAGAGTCTGATTTATTCCGTTTTACCTTAAAACACAGTATAACGTTCACAATTATGATGGGTATTATGATTACCCTACAAGCTTATGTGTTCCCATGGATGATTCCATAACACAAATTGTGTATCAACGTTAAGGAAAGCAGATGAAAGTCTCCGATAAAGCTGTACAAAGCCTGCGTGTATTGATTGAACAAAGCAATATGCAAGTTGGAGACCGTCTGCCTGCTGAAAGAAAACTGTGTGAACAGCTTCAAGTCTCTCGCTCTTCTTTAAGAGAGGCTATTTCGCAACTGACCAGCATGGGTATGTTGGTCAGCAAAGTGGGGGCGGGGACTTTTTTAAAACAATTACCAGCAACGTGGTCCAGTTATCAAATCGTACAACCGATCAGTAATTTGATGAGTGAAGATCCTGCTTACCGATTTGATGTGCAAGAGGCGCGCATTATTTTAGAAGGCGGGACGACGTGGTATGCAGCACAACGCGCAACCAAAGAAGATTTGGTGAACATCCGATATCATTATGATCAGATTAACCATTTTCAGGCTTTGGGAAATGACGACGAGGCGGCTCGTGCAGATGCAAAATTTCATTTGGCGATTGCTGAAGCGTCTCATAATTTGGTCTTGATTCAGATGATGCGTGGTCTGTTTGATTTGTTGCAGTTCAACGTCGCTTTGGGACGCCGAAAAGTCTATAGCGAAGCACACCGTTTTGATCAATTGCATGATCAGCACTTTCAAGTCATGAATGCAATTGAACGTCGTGATCCAGAAGCTGCACGTAAAGCAGTCTGTGGACACATTGAGTTTGTAGTACAACAGGTGCGAATGATTGATGAAGAAGAAGCTCGTCGTCAGCGCGCCAGTCGATTAAACAGGATATAAGCATGATTATTTCTTCTGCCAATGACTACCGTGAAGCGGCACGACGTCGTTTACCACCATTTTTATTCCATTACATTGATGGTGGTGCGTATGCAGAATATACCCTGAAGCGCAATGTAGAAGATTTATCAAAAATTGCTTTGCGCCAGCGTGTACTGAACGACATGTCGCAGTTAAGTTTAGAAACCAAACTGTTTGATGAAACTTTGTCGATGCCTGTTGCATTATCTCCTGTGGGTTTAACAGGCATGTATGCGCGTCGCGGCGAAGTTCAAGCTGCGGTTGCAGCAGATAAAAAGGGTATTCCGTTTACACTTTCTACCGTTTCAGTATGTCCAATTGAGGAAGTTGCACCTGCGATTCAGCGTCCAATGTGGTTTCAGCTCTATGTGCTGCGTGACCGTGGTTTCATGAAAAATGCTTTGGAACGTGCTAAAGCGGCAGGCTGTTCAACCTTGGTATTTACCGTGGATATGCCTGTTCCGGGTGCGCGTTACCGTGATGCCCACTCGGGTATGAGTGGCCCAAATGCAGCAATGCGTCGTTATATGCAGTCGTGTTTCCATCCACATTGGGCGTGGAATGTCGGCATGATGGGGCGTCCGCATGACTTGGGTAATATTTCTAAATACTTAGGTAAGCCTACAGGTCTCGAAGATTACATTGGTTGGTTGGGTTCTAACTTCGATCCATCTATTTCATGGAAAGATCTAGAATGGATCCGTGAGTTCTGGGATGGCCCAATGGTGATTAAAGGAATTCTAGATCCTGAAGATGCCAAAGATGCCGTCCGCTTTGGTGCAGATGGGATTGTGGTGTCAAACCATGGTGGTCGTCAGCTCGATGGTGTTTTATCTTCGGCACGTGCGCTTCCGCCAATTGCTGATGCAGTCAAGGGTGATATTAAAATCCTCGCAGATTCAGGTATTCGTAATGGTCTAGATGTTGTGCGTATGCTGGCATTGGGTGCGGACACGTGTATGCTCGGTCGTGCCTTTGTTTATGCTCTAGGCGCAGCAGGCGGTGAAGGTGTTTCCAATCTTTTAGAGTTGATTGATAAAGAAATGCGTGTTGCCATGACCTTAACAGGGGCAAAAACCATTGCAGATATTACGTCTGACTGTTTGGTGAGGTTAGAGCGAGAATTGGCTGAGTAAGTTTTTAATAATTTCTATTGTATGAAAATGGATAGTGTGAAGTTGTTTTAATTCACAATGTAAATCTCCCCTAACCCCTCTTTATAAAAGAGGGGAATGTTGCAAATTAATTGATTGAAAAATTTGGAATACTCTCCCTTTGTAAACGGAGGGGCTTGTTTTTACTTGAATTGATCTATGTAAAAGAAAAGTCCCCCTTTGGAAAAGGGGGATATAGGGGGATTTCAAATATGGAATTTATCTTTGCACTTTGAATTCGAATATAAGAAGTTAAATAAATGAATAAATAAACATTATTCCTTAATTAAAATTTGGAATAGGAAAACTCCTTATGCAAACTCAATTATCTCAACAGCAAACCATTCAAAAGCTCATCGCTATTGTCGGTAAACAACACGTTTTAACCGAAGATAAAGACACACGTTTATACCGACAAGGTCGTCGCTATGGTGCGGGAAAAGTGTTGGCTGTTGTCGCACCGGGTTCATTACTTGAACAATGGCAAGTCCTACAAGCTGCTGTTGATGCGGATTGTATTGTAATTATGCAAGCGGCCAATACAGGTTTGACAGGTGGTTCAACCCCCTTCGGCGATAATTATGACCGCCCTGTGGTATTGATGAGCACGCGACGTTTGGCGGGTATTCAAATTATTCGTGATGGGCAGCAAGTGATTTGTCTGCCTGGAGCAACGTTAGATCGTTTAGAAAAAGAATTGGCACCATTCAATCGTGAGCCACATTCGGTGATTGGGTCTTCTTGTATTGGTGCATCTGTATTGGGTGGTGTGTGTAATAACTCAGGCGGTGCCTTGGTACGTCGTGGTCCTGCTTATACTGAGCTGGCACTTTATGCACGAGTCAATGAATCGGGGCAACTGGAGCTGATTAACCATTTGGGGGTGGATTTAGGTACTACGCCTGAAGAAATCCTATCTCGTCTACAAAACCAGCAATATCAAATGCTTGACGTGCAGCATAATCCAAGCTGTTGTGCATCTGACCAGCGTTATGCCCATGATGTCAAACAAGTGGATGAAGCGACCCCTGCACGATTTAATGCCGATCCATCTCGCTTGTTTGAAGCATCCGGTTCAGCAGGAAAAATTTGTGTGTTTGCAGTTCGACTAGATACCTTCGAGAAGATTCCAAGTCAGGTGTTTTATGTGGGCACCAATGCACAGGATGATTTGACCGAAATTCGTCGTTTTTTACTGAAAGATTTACCGCGATTACCCATTGCAGGGGAATACATTCACCGCGTCGCATATGACATTGGTGCAGAATACGGTAAAGATACTTTTGTCTTTATTGAAAAATTTGGGACTGCCAAAGTGCCTGCTGCCTTTGCCATGAAGGACAAAGTTGATGGCTATTTGGAAAAAGTAGGCTTGAAAGGATTATCCGATAAAGTCCTGCAATTGATCACCAAGTTTATGCCGAATCATTTACCAAAACGTATGAATGAATTTCGTGATCTTTACGAACATCATCTGATTTTACGCATTGAAAATCAGGATGTGGAGCAAGTGAAACAGTTCCTGAGCAGCTATTTCGCTCAACGTACGACAGGCAATTTTTTCCATTGTACGGATGAAGAAGGGCGAAAAGCCTTTTTACATCGCTTTGCTGTCGCGGGTGCTGCGATTCGTTATCGGGATACCCACCGCAGTGAAGTGGAAGATATTGTCGCGCTAGATATTGCTTTGCGTCGTAATGACCGTGAATGGGTAGAAACCTTGCCTAAAGAAATGGACGAGATGATCGTGCATAAACTGTATTACGGTCATTTCTTATGTCATGTGTTCCATCAAGACTACATCGTCAAAAAAGGCGTCGATCCTTTGGCGATGGAGCATCAGATGTGGCATTTACTGGATGATCGTGGTGCTGAATATCCAGCGGAGCACAACGTTGGCCATTTATATGTGGCGAAGCCTGCGTTAAAACAGCACTACCAAAAACTCGACCCAACCAATAGTTTTAATGTGGGCATTGGTCAGACTTCGAAGTTAAAATACTGGAAGTAAATACAACAGCTGATTCATAAGTTGTGATAAAAGTGTAGTCAACTCGTAATAGAATTTGGCTACACTTTTTTTCGTATTGACTGATTATTTAAAGAATCAGTCTGCTAAAGCCATAAACAAAATAAAAAATCACGTTAAAGTATTATGCAACAAGTTGCAAAGCAAATAAATTATAAGGATTCACCATGACCACATCCTATGCAAATATTTTGAAACCCCTACATTTGGGTTTTACCACCATTAAAAACCGTGTGGTGATGGGCTCTATGCATACAGGTTTAGAAGACCGTTTTTATAATTATCCTAAACTGGCTGCCTATTTTGGCGAGCGTGCGAAAGGTGGCGTCGGGCTAATCATTACGGGCGGAATCTCACCGAACCGTCAAGGCTGGCTACTTCCAGCAGGTGGTACCATGAATACCATGGGGGATATTGCGCCACATCGTTTGGTGACCCATGCGGTGCATAAGCATGGAGCAAAAATTTTGATGCAGATTTTGCATTCAGGTCGTTATGGTTATCAACCTTTTGTGGTGTCTGCTAGCCCGATCAAGTCGCCAATTTCACCATTCAAACCACGTCAAATGAGCGAAAAGCAGATTTTGGCGACTATTCAAGATTATGCCCAAACATCACATCTTGCAAAATTGGCAGGTTATGATGGTATCGAAATTATGGGTTCTGAAGGTTATTTACTGAATCAGTTTTTAAGCCGTCATGTCAATCAACGACAAGATCGTTGGGGTGGTTCGATTGATAACCGTATGCGTTTTGCGGTTGAAATTGTCAAAGCAATCCGTCAGAAAGTGGGGGAGAAATTTATTATCTGTTTCCGCTTATCTATGTTGGATTTGGTCCATGATGGCAACACCATGCAAGAAGTGATTACCGTTGCACAAGCTTTAGAAAAAGCAGGTATTACGTTATTAAATACAGGTATTGGTTGGCATGAAGCCCGTATTCCGACCATTGTGACTTCGGTGCCACGTGCAGCATTCGCTGACTATACCGCAGAAGTGAAAAAGCATGTGACAGTGCCTGTGATTGCTTCAAACCGAATTAATATGCCAGACACAGCGGAAGAAATATTGGCGCAAGGTAAAGCCGATATGGTGCAAATGGCACGTCCATTCTTGGCAGATCCTTATTGGGTCAATAAAACTGCGACTAATCGGGTAGATGAGATTAATACCTGTATTGCCTGCAATCAGGCGTGTTTGGATCATACCTTTAAAAATCAACGTGCAACTTGCTTGGTCAACCCACGCGCAGCATTTGAAACTGAATTGGTTTATGTCAAAACTGCAAAACCAAAACGGGTTGCAGTAGTGGGGGGCGGTGTCGCAGGCATGTCAGCCGCAACGGTAGCAGCAGAACGTGGACATCAAGTGACATTGTTTGAAGCCAGTCATGAAGTAGGTGGACAATTTAATTTAGCTAAAGTGATTCCTGGCAAAGAAGAATTTCACGAAACGATTCGTTATTTTAAAGTGCAACTGGAAAAAACAGGGGTTGAGCTACGTTTAAATACCCAAGTCAGCCGTGAACAATTAGAACGAGAAGGTTTTGAAGAGGTCATTATTGCTACGGGAGTCGTGCCACGTGCCTTAAAGATTCAAGGTAGTGATGCGCCGAATGTACTTTCTTATGCGGAAGTACTGCGTGGAGCAGCAGTCGGTCACCGTGTTGCCGTGATTGGCGCAGGGGGAATTGGTTTTGATGTGTCCGAATTTTTGTTGAAACCACCACATCAGCCTCAGCCACAACCTTTGGCAGAATGGAAGCGAGAATGGGGTGTCGATGCTGAAGCGCACTATATGACAGAAGGTGGTTTACAGCGCGCAGAAGTTGAAGCGCCTGTACGTGAAATTTATTTAGTACAACGTAAAACCACGCCGTTAGGCATTGGGCTGGGTAAAACTTCGGGTTGGGTGCATCGAGCACAATTAAAAAAACATGCGGTACGGATGTTACGTGGTGTGCAATATAAAGCGGTGACCAATGAAGGTTTATGGGTTGAAACCAATGGTCAGGATCAGTTGCTTCGAGTGGATACAATTGTGGTGTGTGCGGGACAAGAATCTGTGAAAGATTTAATGCCAAATGAAGGGCAAGCGACTTTAGCCAATTACCATATTATTGGTGGTGCAAAGCTTGCAGCAGAGCTTGATGCAAAGCGTGCAATCCGTGATGGTGCTGAAATTGCAGCCAAACTTTAAGGAATTGATGAAACAATACGCACTTGAATGCTTTAACCGTACTTTTTACTTGTCTAAAATGAAAAAGCTTAGTATTCTTGCGCACATGGAAGCGTGGCAGAGCGGTTTAATGCACCGGTCTTGAAAACCGACGAGGGTGTGAGTCCTCCGTGAGTTCGAATCTCACCGCTTCCGCCAAATATCTAAATAAGCCCTTGTAATAACAAGGGCTTATTTTTTGTCTGTGGTTTTACCCCACAACTTACCCCTCATCAAATTTTGGATTGAATTGGCTTTTTTGAGGCATATTGGCTTTGTTGCACAAAGATTTAAAGATTAGATTTACCCTAAGCGACTCAGGTTTAAGTGACAACTTGGGTATGAGGTCGGCCTAATTCCGTAAATTTATTGAGCACGACCACACGGGCAGGAATCTCATTCACTTGGTTTTGAAAGTTTCTGGCACTGAGTTTATCTCCCAATAATTTGATGCAATGCATCTTGGTTTCTACCAAGCTTCGCCTATGATACCCAGACCATTTTTCCAAATCGTTCTTCCTAGTCCATTTGATTGTTTTCAGTAATTCATTGCTCTCTAAATATCCCAGTTTTTTGTCTTTTCAAGGCTTCGTATTTTCTCTTGGTAGAATAACTGTATGCACATGCCGGTCTGCAATGAACTATTGGCAGTGTTTCGTGTTATAAGCTCCATAGGTATATTTGTTCGTGACTTCGTTGAGGCTAAAAGGAGGAAAGCTACTCTCTACCGAATACAGAAATGTACGCCAGAAAATAAACGTTGATTGCGGTAAAGGTCATATATGGAATCCTACTTTCCAGAATATATTATACAATGACTCTTGGTGTCCTACTTGTGCTGGTGTAGGGCGAAGAACTTATGGAAAACGTGTTAGAGTACAATCTTAATCGCTAATGCGATTTAATGATTCGGCATGTTATTTTTGCTTGATTTATCGTCTATACGATTTTACGCTCTGGCTCCCTACAAATGAGGGAACCGTTGTTCAGTGAATTAAATATTACTATCTAAAATATTCAAGGTATGTTTCCACGGATCATTTAAATAAATGAAGTTTTCATCAGAACTTTTGGGTGGATTATTGTGAATGAAATTCGAGAGTTGTTCTTGTTGATGCTGGGTTAAAGTTGAAACAATGCTCGAATTTTCAGCAATACTTGCTCTAATACTACTGATTACAGTATCTCTCACAGTAGTATCCTTATTATTTAAAGCTGTTAATACAGTAGATAACTCTTTTCCATTCAAAACTGATGTTGCCAAATAACTTGCTTCATTCGGCGCAATCCTACTTTGGCTCAAAATTTCATTGCCTGAGTATCTTCCAATGATGGGTTAGTTGCAGAATAGGTTGAAATCAACGCTTGTTTTACTTCAGCCGACGTATCTGGGTTTGATTTCAATTCATTTACAGCTTCAGAAATTCGTTTGCGTACTGCCTCATTTTCAGGCAATGAGCGTTTCAATTCATGTTCTTTTTCAGTTAGAAGCGAAGCGTTATTAAGAGCACCAAGCGCTGTACTTTGGACCTTTGGATCAGAACTCTTCAGATAAAGAATAATATCATCTGCAGCCTCAATAGGATTTAGAGCAGTCAATGAAATAAGGATTCCACTTAAAGCTTGTGGATTAGATTCATTTTGTTTGAGCAGTTCAACTAAATTTTGAATTTTATCTTCTCGTGAATATGCCAGATTATCATTAATATCCATAAGATTCTGTGCCCATTTTGGTGGTGTACCGCTTGGCAGATTTTGCGAGTCAATCATTGAACCATCTTCAGTTTTGGTAGGGGCCATTGGATTATTTATTTTATCCTTAGTGCTAACTTGCCCATCTAAATTTGCATTATTACTTTTTTTTGCATAAATGATGATCCCTACAAGAAATATCACTACTACCGAAATGCTGATATAAAGCATTTTACTGTTATTTTTCATACAACCTTTTATTTCAAGTCAATATACCCTTACCTGTGTGAATCACTTTCAAGTAAGAGCATTGTTAAAGCTTTAAGTTACGTTCGAGTAATTGTGAGTAATGAGCTGCCAAATGTCGTATTTGGGAAGCTGCCACCTAAATCGCCGTTACCTGTTTAGGTATATAGCCATTTGACAAATGCATCACAGCGGAAAGAGCCTTTCTGCCAAGTATATGAAGTACATGTACCACTTGAACTATACGATGAGCATACCTGTACAGCAGGATTGGCAGTTAAGGATCAAAGTTATAAGAAACATGAGGCTTTTGTTGAGTAGAAAGTGTGTTGATCTGATTGGTTGCTGAAGTATATGGTGATTTCTAAGTGAATTTTGACTTAGCTTTAGCTCCCCAATATGTATCTACTTTGAAGCCTGAAACAGTTACGTTTTGAACCACGTTCGCATAGGCTGTAGCATTCATAACTTGGGCAACATTGTTAGATGAAGCAAGGATACCTAAGTGCCCCAATGCACCAAAGCCAGTCACGGATAAATCACGTCTTAAGACATCGCCTATCTAAAGGCTTATTCAATAATATAATTATTCAGATGAATAAGCCTACACCATTAAACTCTTACGTTTTTCAAGATACGCTTCACTAAGTCAGCAGCTTCAACTTCATCTGGCAGTAAAAATAGTTAAAGTGAGAATGTATTGAGCATGAATTTATCTTGGCTTGAGGCTTGAGGTTTAGATAAACCAAAAGTTTTATAGCGTAATAAAATCATTTCTGCCCAATTACGATGTGTCGCTGGTTCTAACATGGAGCCGTGGCTTTTAAATACACTTTTCGCATCTTGCGCTAAAATTTGCTGTGCTTCATTAAATTCTTCGCTATTGATTTGAAAGGCGCGATGAATATATTCAATTTGTGAGGGATGAATGGCCGTTTTGGTATAAATGCCGTTATTCATATCTTGGCATAATTCATCCATCAGCAATTGCGTGCGGTCAATATGTTCACATACGGGTGAACTGAGTTGAAAGCCCGCTGGAATAAATAAGCCTGCCAATTGTGCAATTAACATCCCCACTGGAGTTTGGTAAATCGTACTGTTTTTAGGGCGACGTAAATGTAAACAGGACAACAGGTCATTACCGCCAATTCTTAGACATAGGGTTTTATGAAAGTCATATTTGAGTGCTTGATTAAGCTCCATATTATGACCCATATCAAAAATTTCTTTGGTTTCAAGCGTCGGCATCAGATTGATATTGGGTGGTAAAATGTCCATCCACTGCTTTAAATCGTGCAGCGTAAACTTGGGTAAAATCATGCCACTATAGGTGTGATTTAAGTCCCAATCGACAATATGTTTCGCCATTTCAATATTTCTAGGGCGAATAAATATCGCAGGCGCCTTTAAGTTTGGCTGCTCTAAACGTTTTTGTAATAAGTGCTTTAAGTTGACCATTGCAGTTTGAACGTCTTTTTCCAACACAGCATCTTCTAAACAGACCGCAATCGATTTGAGTATTGGAAATTTAATGCCTTCAGTCACTTCCCATAATTGCTCATGGGTTGCAGGAATGTACATGGTTGCACCTAGTTCAATCGCATGTTGCAGTTGTTTCATTTATTTTTCTCGACTTTTTTTATCAGAGTCACTGCATGATATGGGCCTAACTTGGCACCTAAAATATCTACGGCAATATTCCGTTCTTTGGCAAAATGCAGCAGGAGTTGTACATGCGGATTGGCTGGGTCACGGATTAATATTTTTTCAGGAACACGTCTTAATACAGCGCGCGTGGCTTCTGCAATGCTGGGCTTAATATGATTTATATTTTTAATCGCATAGGTCTCAGAGATCCAGTCAATCGTGTCTAAACAAATTTTTTGTTGTTTGAGTCGAATGTGATTATCCCAATTTGCCAAATCGCTATGCGGATTTTGCTGAATAAGATTTAAAATTTTGTCGATAAACTCGACCGAAATATCATGCTGAGCTAGATGTTGATAGACTAAACAGCTATGCCAATTATTCGGATCGTAGCAATTTTTCTTTGCCAGATCGAAATCAATTGTATCTTTTAAAATAGTCCGTGAGATTAAGCCTGAGATCACGGAACCTAGCATACCAAATGGAATCAGCCAATCTTCACAACTGGCACTTAACCACGAATAACCACCTAAATCGGCTAAGGTCACAAGGCGAGGAACCTCCCATCCTGCATCAAATAATGCCGGATAATCTGCTAAATTTTGGGTCAATTCTCGACAAATGGCACCCTTACCCGTCCAGCCATCGACAAAAACAATATTTTCCGCGCCGTGTTGTTCGATAATCGCCTGCAATGCTGCAAAATCAATACCGCGATCACGGATAATACTAATCCCGTAATGCTCACAATCCTGATGCTTGTCAATATAGTGTTTAAGGAGTACACCTAAAGGCACACCAGCGCGAACCAAGCTGACTAAAATAATCGGTTGCTTGGGAAATCGAACCATCAGTGAGTTGCCAATCTTCTGCACATCACTTGCCAGACGTTCAGCACCTTGCTCAAAAGCGTATTCAAAATGTCGCATTTGTTCATCTGAAGGTGGATGTTCAACACTAATCATTTGTGAATAGTGTTTTTTCCCAGATTGAATCAGATACTCTTTTTCAGCTACGGGTGTGGGGTCTATTTCATCAATATTGAGCAAGAAGGTCACATCTTCAGGTCGATAAGAGCCATGGAAACCCAGTGTTTGAAGACCAGATGTTAACGCATGGTTTTTATACATGTCCTAAATATCCTTTTGCCTGATGATCTTGTGCTAGATTTTGTACTAAAAATTTATCCAACTGACTATTTTTAGGCATACCAAACCAATCACAGCAGCCTAAAAAGCCTGCATCAGACAAACTGTCGCCCCAACCTAAAATGGCACGTTCACGATTTGGGTCATATTTATTGATAAAAAACTCAACTGCTTTTTGTTTAGACACAAATTTGGGAAGAATGGCTAAATTATTGCCATTGATATGGACATAGCAGTGTTCAAGTACTTCAGCTGGTAAGTGTTCAATCATTTGGTGCAGAAATAAAGGCACAGGATCATTTTGCTTGGCAACGGTATAAATTTTCCCACCATTTTCTTGCATCGTCCAAGTGCGAATTGAACCAAATGGTTTGGCATAATCGAGCAATAGCGCTGGTAACTCAGTCAGTAACTCATCCAGTTCAGCTGCCGCCTTATGCTGGATTTCAAGCCATTCCTGATCAACCTGTTGATCTGCCGCTAAAATGGTTCCACCATGTGAGCATACCGCACCATGCAGAAAAGGAAGATGTACGCGCTGCAAGCCTGCAACTGAGCGTGCAGTCACAGGAATAACATCAGCAGATGCCAACAACCAATTCACAAAAATTTGCTGTTTGGGAAGCATATAAGACAGCGGCTCACCAAATTGATCTAGCGTTGCAATTTTATGTAGCGGTGTCGGGGGACTTTTACGATTTGTTTGAAACAGCGTGTCATCTAAGTCAACAAAAATTAACGGCTTAGGATTCATAACTAATAATTTCCAAATTTTTTATTTGTTCAAACAGGACAGGATCAACGCTATCTTGTGCTGTTTCAATGACCAATAAGACCCGATCAAACTGTTGATGTTTAACGTTATAGGCATAGTTATTAATATTCAGTCCATAATTGTCTTTAAATGCACAAATACTTTCAACGGCATGACCTTGTTTGATGGGAGAGCGCGTGGTTGAGCTGTAATAAACTTCCGCCCCTTGCTGCTCTAATCGCTCGGCAATTAGAAATGGAATCCAACTAAACTCACCCGAACCTAAGACCAAGATTTTTTCATGAGGCAGAGGCGGTTGAATATTTTGCCAAGCACTACAATCTAGAAAGGTCGGTTCGCGTCCCCAATCGTGAGGGGCAATAATTTTTTGAGCTTGCTGTTGGGTTGAGCTGACATCGGGCATGTCAATGTCAATAGGTTGTTGGTTTGGCTGCCACTGCCAATGACCATGCAATAATGACACCACTTCAACTGGAATTCCTAAGTCATCAGTGACTAAATGTTGTTCCGCCCAATTGACCAAGGTCACCAAAATAATTCGTTCTACCTGTTGTAAACCCGATTTTTTCAGGCTCAAGATTAAATTTCTAAAGGTCTTTCCTGTTGAAATTTCATCATCAATTAAAATAAGCGTTTTCGATGTAATCACATGCTGATGCTTAAGCGGATCATGACTGGATAAAATAAACTGATCTTGTGCATGACTATGTTCTTCTAAAAACAAGCCTAAGGTCGGTAATGTTTCAACGGGATGTCGCGTGGTGGTTAAAAAGATGGCATTTTGCCCAAAATCTTGTTTCAGCTCACGATAAACACCTGCTCCCAAACCTACGGCGGTCTCTGCCATACCAATCACACTAATGGGATAGGGCAGATCTTTAGGAATGATTGCAGCAAGGTCTTGATAACTTCTTTGCATTGCCGATGGTGTAACGGGGATATGTTTTCCAAGAACTTTAGAAACAAATAAGAATGCACGTTTGGGGTTAATTCTTTCTGCAAAACTGAGTAGATCATCCAATTTCCATTGTGGATGATGCTGATTCACAGTCACACTAATACGACCACGACTTAAATCAATATGTTTTATCAATGCGTACAATCCATTTTGAAACTTTGTGTAATGGGTAAAACTTGAACGAGGGGAACGAAGTCAGTATGTTGCAGTGTCAATTGCAATTTTTCAGCCATCAGTTCTGCAATTAAATTAATTCCAGTATGTTGTGTATAGGCAAAACCGCCTGCGGGACGCGGGTTAATTTCTAAAATATGCCATACCCCCAGATCGTCTTGCTTAAATTGAATATTGATCAATCCATCACATTGGAAATGTTGCACCAGAATTTTGCAGATTGCATGACAAGGATGCTCGATATAGCATTGCTGATAAAATTTAAATTTAACACGGGTCACTAAGGCTAAAATTTGCCCCTGACTACAGGCAATATCGACGGAACATTCTTGTCCTGTTAAAAAAGGCATAATCAAATACTCAATAGGTTGATCTAATTGAGCATAGGCCTCTATAAATTGTTGCGTATTACACTGCGTATTGAGTTGAAATTGCTTAAAATATGAAACTTCATCTCGCAGTTGAACAAAACCAGAACCATATACGCCGTACACAGGTTTTGCACAAATATGTGAATATTTTTTTTGATAATCAGCAATTGCTTGCTTTAATCCAACGACATGATCCACTTTTGCAGCAGGAATGTTTGGTAAGTTTAAAGCTTCACAAATTTCTCCAAATAGGAATTTATTGTTCATGTTTTCATGCTGCGCTATGCCAGTGGCACCTGTCACCAGTTGAATATCATGCTGAGCAAATTCTTCACGAAATTTTTCAATAAATTGACTGTGTTTTCCACAAAACAGCAGTTGAATGGAATGTACTTTACATTGTTCTAAAAGCCACTCTGCACTGTGTTCAACGGGAGGTTGTTGAAAAAAATAATCTGCGCAGAGTTTTAATTCTGGACGTTGTTTACTATGAGAACAAAAAATCGTCAGATGGGCAGATAAATTTGAGCGTTTTAATAATTGAATAATGTCGTTTTGACAGGAGTAACTTTCAGCAATCCAGATATTATAGTGCGATTTCACAGTTGATTTGATCTCAATTTTCTTGAATAACAATTATTAATTTGTGCTTGTAATATATACCGCGTCGGGAATATATAGTTTTTTATGCTGTTGATGCAATAATTTTGTAAGACCTGATATGAAATTGCCAAAATTGATTAAAAAACTCAATTTTGCTATTGTGCTTAAAAAAAATATGTTAAAACATTAGGGGCTTATTTAACTCGTTTTTTGACGAGCAATCTTAATTTTTTATATTAATAATTCATGTGGTTAATGAATTAAAAGAAAATATTACAATATCATAAGAGGATAATATGCAACTTGTTGCTGGTGGGAATATTGCTTTAGCATCTGAAATTATTGAAATATGCATAAAAACAACTGTCCCTATGCAAATAGAACTCGATCTGACTGCATATCTTTTAGCAAAAGACACCCAAAAAGTGCGCGGTGATCAAGATATGATTTTCTATGGACAACCTCAAACCCCGAATCAGAGTGTTATTTTAGTTCAATCTAGTTCAAATGATCCCTATTTAACTCAACTTAAAATTAATACCGCATTGCTTGATCCAGAAATTCAAAAAGTCACCTTATGTGCAACGCTCAATGAACCGAATAATTTTAGTCGAATATCTCCTATTCAGGTGGAACTTTTATCCGCTCATCAAACCATCGCCAATGCATTAATTCAGACGCAGCCTAAAACTGAAAAAGCCTTAATTTTGGCTGAAGTGTATAAGCATAATGATAAATGGAAATTTAGATTTATCGATCAAGGTTTTAATGGAGGCTTAAAACCTTTGGCTGAGAACTTTGGTGTGGTGATTGAGGAGACTCAAAGTAACATTACACCAACACCAACACCAACACCAACACCAACACCAACACCATCGAAGTCGAACCTTAACTTGTCAAAAATTAAGTTAGATAAAAATAATTCTAGAATTAATTTAACTAAAAAAGGCGCAGGCTTTGGCAAAATTTCAGTGAATTTAAACTGGAATAAATCTGCAGCTAAATCTGAATCCTTTTTCCAAAAATTAACCCGTTCTAATTCAATCGACTTAGATTTAGGGGCGATGGTGCAGCTTAAAGATGGCAGTATTGATTTAGTCCAACCGCTTGGAAATAGATTTGGTGATTTTGACCAAGTGCCTTATATCAAATTAGATGCAGATGATCGTACAGGTGCATCTATAAATGGTGAAAATTTACATATTAATGGCAATCAATGGGATCGCATTGAGCGAATTGTCATCTATACCTATATTTATGAAGGTGCAGCACAGTGGGCAGCAACCGATGGGGTAGTGACCATTCGTCTTCCAGATCAACCTGAAATTGAGGTACGTTTAACTGAAGGTAATCAATTAAGTACCTGTGCAATTGTAGAATTAAAAAATATAAATGGCGAAATTCAAGCCAATCGAGAAGTCCGTTATTTTGAAGGTCAAAAAACCTTAGATCAGTTTTATGGTTTTGGTTTTCGTTGGACCAAAGGCTCAAAAGATTAACGCTATCCATTTAATTTACATGTAATAAAGAAGAGGGAAAATTATGGCGATTTCATTAAATAAAGGTGGAAATCTATCTTTAAGCAAAACAGATCCATCACTTAACCAAGTTTTGATTGGCTTAGGTTGGGATGCTCGGGCCACTGATGGCGTAGATTTTGATTTGGATGCTTCGGCATTTTTATTGGCGGCAAACGACAAAGTTCGTGCTGAAACAGATTTCATTTTTTATAACCAAACACGCTCTCCAGAAGGTTCTGTAGAACATACCGGTGATAACCGTACGGGCGCGGGTGATGGTGATGATGAAGCGGTTAAGATTGATTTAGCGAAAGTTCCCGCTGAAGTGCAAAAAATTGCCATTACTGTCACCATTCATGATGCAGCAAGCCGTGGTCAAAATTTTGGCCAAGTGCAAAATGCATTTATTCGCGTCGTCAATGATCAAACGAATGTTGAAATTGTACGCTTTGACTTAAATGAAGATTATTCAACAGAAACCGCGATGATTTTTGGCGAGTTATATCGTCATAACGGTGAATGGAAGTTCAGAGCCGTAGGTCAAGGTTATAACGGTGGTTTAAGTGCCATGTGCCATCAATATGGCATCAGTATTTAAACTTTATTCTTAGGTGAAAAATGAAACATTTCCGTTTTTCGATCATCTTTAGCATTATCTGCTTGGCCATTTCAGCATATTGGGGTTTTACCCATGGGCCTCAAGCAGGCTTAATGGCAATGTTCAAAGTCTTGGCGATTACTGCAATTTTAGCGGTCATGGAGGTATCACTCTCCTTTGATAATGCAGTCGTCAATGCCTCTGTACTGAAACATTGGAACCAATTTTGGCGAACCCTGTTTTTAACCGTGGGTATTATCGTTGCTGTTTTTGGTATGCGACTCATTTTCCCGTTGCTTATTGTCGGTGTCACCGCCGATATGAGCATGATTGAAGTCGCTAAATTAGCATTAAATGATCCTACAACTTATTCAGAAAAACTGATGGCCCATCATGCTGAAATCGCAGCATTTGGTGGCATGTTCTTATTATTGGTATTTCTGAATTTCTTGTTTGATGATGAAAAAGATGAACATTGGTTTCATTGGCTTGAATCAAAATTAGCAGATTTAGGCAATATTCAAGCGATTTCAGTTTTTATTTCATTGGTTGTGCTACTTATTCTTGCAAGCTACATCCCTGATGCATCACGTTTAGTTGTGATGATGGCTGGTGTTTGGGGTATTGTCGTCTATGTGGGGGTGAAAGTCATTGGCCATCTATTAGAAGGCAGTAGCAATGATGATGAATCTGAAAAATCAAATGGTGCCACTGCAACAGGTACGATTGTCAAAGGTGGTATTGGTGGTTTCTTATATTTAGAAGTATTAGATGCCTCTTTTAGTTTCGATGGTGTAATCGGTGCTTTTGCAATTACCAGTGATGTGGTAATTATAATGCTGGGTCTCGCCATCGGTGCGATGTTTGTCCGTTCAATGACCATTTATCTGGTTGAAAAAGGTACGCTTGATGCTTATGTATATTTAGAACATGGTGCGCATTATGCAATTGGTGCACTTGCGTTGATTATGTTGGCGAGCGGCACAGGATTACATATTCCAGAGGTTATTACCGGATTAGTGGGTGTTGCCTTCATTGTTTGGGCTGTCATCTCTTCAATTTCATATAGTAAAAAGCAACAATCTTCATAAACGAAAGTTAAGGAAACAAAAATGGCTATTAATTTATCAAAAGGCGGAAATATCAATCTTTCCAAAACTGCTCCGACAATGAATAAAGTCGACTTGGGTTTAGGTTGGAATCCACGCGCAACAGATGGTAAAGCATTCGATCTAGATGCTGTCGCATTCTTAACAGGTGAAGATGGTAAAGTCCGTTTAGATGGTGAATTTATTTTCTTCAATCAAAAAGTTTCACCATGTGGTTCAGTTACCCATAAAGGTGATAACCGTACTGGCGATGGCGAGGGTGATGACGAAACAATTTCTGTAGACCTATCTAAAGTTCCTCAAGAAGTTGCAAAAATTGTATTTGCTGTGACGATCCACGAAGGACAGCAAAATGGTCAAAACTTCGGTATGGTGGATAAAGCCTATATCCGTGTGATTAACCAAGATGCAAATGCAGAAGAGTTGGCACGTTTCGACTTGTCTGAAGACGGTAGCACTGAAGTTGCGATGATTTTTGGTGAGTTATATCGCCACAATGGCGAATGGAAATTCAAAGCCGTTGGTCAAGGCTTTAATGGTGGTCTGGGTGCGTTAGCTGCAAGTTACGGTGTTGCAGTTTAAGCGAATCAATTAAAGTACTAAAAGAGTCATCTTTTAGTACTTGAAAGTAATTGGTATAAATCTATTTTATATTGAATTATTTTCAAGTACTAAAATAGAGAAGAATAATGCAATTAGTTTCAGGACAAAAAATAGCACTCAATCAAGTTATTCAAAATGATCAAAAATTTACTTTACGTGTGCAATTTAAAGCAGCATTTGATGTCGATATATCCAGTTTTGGTATAGGACAAAACGATCAGCTTTTCCATGATGATTATATGACTTTTTATAATCAACCGCAGACGCCTCACTGTGAAGTGCAATATCGTCAGCAAGACAACCTGAATTTGTTTACTTTTGATTTAAGTAAAATAAACGCGACACAGACGCCCCGATTTGTCATTTGTGCAACTGTGGCAAATGATCAAGCAACGATGCAAAATATTCAAAGTGGTCAAATTTCTCTTATGAATCAGCAAGGCGAAGTGTTGGCAAATTATCAATTAAATCCATCAAATTTTAGCCAAGAAAAAGCAGTCATGTTGACTGAAATTTACTTTAAAAATGATCTGTGGCGAATGGCTGCTATCGGACAAGGTTTTAATGGTGGATTAACCGCATTAGTGAGACATTTTGGCGGGGAGGTTGCTGAAAATTCTTCTCCTGCCCCTACAGCGTCTAAAATTGATTTAAAGAAAAAAGTTGTTTTAGATAAGGTGGAAAAATTTGCACCCCATTTGCTTGATATCACTAAAAAATCACTGATTAGTTTAGAAAAAAATAAGTTACTTGAGGTAAAAGCAAGAGTGGCATTGATATTGGATTATTCAGGTTCAATGTCGCATCAATATAAATGTGGTGATGTACAGAAAGTTATGGATCGCATTATACCTTTGGCAATCAATTTTGATGACGATGGCAGCTTTGAGTGCTGGGCATTTGCAGAAAAAGCACTCCGTTTAAATGATGTAAGCCTGAATAATTTGAATCACTATATAACCTCAGAACAAGGAGGCTATAAAAAATGGAATGCGGGAGCTGGCTATAATAATGAGCCTGCCGTTCTTGAAGAGGTCTTACATTATTTTACCAAAGAAAGCCCATCCAATTTACCGGTCTATATTGTTTTTATTTCTGATGGTGGCGTTTCTGAAGCTAGAAAAATTAAAAAGATTTTACAAGAGGCATCATTGCAACCCATATTTTGGCAATTTGTAGGGATTGGTGGCAGAAATTACGGTGTGTTAGAAAAATTAGATACCATGGAGGGAAGAGTGGTAGACAATTGTAATTTCTTTAAAATAGATAATATTGAAAGTATTTCTGAATCAATGTTGTATGACTTTTTACTTCAAGAATTTCCGATATGGTTAACAGAAGCAAAAAATAAAAATATCGTGAGAGCATAGGTAAATGTAATGGCAGAATTTAATCTTGTTGGTAGCCCAGAACCTTTTTTACATGTCAGTATGCAGCAAGGTGAAGCAATCTATTGTGAATCTGATGCGATGGTCATGGTTGAACAAAATCTTGAAGTTGGCGGTAAATTACGTGGCGGAATTTTTCAAGCTTTTATGCGTAAATTTACCTCTGGAGAGTCTTTGTTTCAACAGCAAATTAAAGCCGTGAAAGGTGCAGGAGAGTGTCTTTTATCACCGAATTTGGATGGTGATATGCAGATTCTGGATGTGGGTCAACGACAGTATATTTTATCTGATGGCTCTTTTGTTGCAGCAACCGAACACACCATGATCAAAGCAAAAGTGCAAAGCAATATAGGCGGTGCATTGTTCGGAGGCACAGGCGGTTTTGTGGTCATGGAAACCAGTGGGCAGGGTAAAGTGTGTATTTCTGGCAGTGGAACTTTACTCGAACTGGATATTACACCAGAGCAAGGTGAAGTCACCATCGACAATGGTCATGTTGCGGCTTGGGATGCATCGTTAAATTATAATATTGGCATTCCAAGTTCAGGTAGCGGTAGTTTTGTTGGCAATATCGTCAATAGCTTTACCAGTGGTGAAGGTTTAGTGATTAAGTTCCGTGGACATGGCAAAGTGATCGTGTGCTCACGTAATCGTGCGAGTTATTTACAGTGGTTAGCTACGGCTTTAGGTCGTGGTCATTCAAATTCAAACTGAAGGAAATTATAAATGGGCATTAGCTTAGTAAAAGGTCAAAAAATTTCTTTAGAAAAAGGTGATGGTTCATCTTTAACTAAAATATTTCTTGGTGCAGGTTGGGATGTCGCAAAAAAAGGCGGTTTACTTGGCATGTTTGGCGGTGGTGGCGATTCGATTGATCTCGATGCCTCTGCAATTGTTTTTGATGAAAATAACAAAGCGTTAGATAGCATTTGGTTCGGTCAATTACAGAGTCGTGATGGCAGTATTAAACATTCTGGTGACAATCGTACTGGTGATGGCGCAGGTGATGATGAGGCGATCCATGTGGATCTGACTCAAGTTCCTAGCCAAGTAAAATCAATCGTATTTACAATCAGCAGCTTCCGTGGACAAACTTTCGAAAAAGTTGAAAATGCTTTTTGCCGTGTAGTTGACGCTACAACCAATGTTGAAATTGCAAAATATAATCTTTCAGCAAAAGGTAATTATACAGCGTTAATTATTGCTAAAGTTTATCGTCACAATGGTGCATGGAAAATGTCTGCATTAGGCGAAACCTGTAATGGCAAAACAATTCAGGATATGGTTCCATCCATTTTACCTATTTTATAAAGTCGTTTAATTTCGTTAAAGTAGCTAGATGGATGCAATAAAAGGGTTCATCTAGCTTTTGCTCAACATAAATAATAGGTTTTTCATAAATCATTTTTACTCAGTTCCAAGTTGTAGATTTCGGCGATTAAATTAAATCTCAAACTGAGTCGTTGATATCTATTTCGATAGCATTCCGCAAGGATCTCTTGAAGGTTTTCAGGCTACCAAACACATGCTGAATACCTATTCTTCTTTTATTGATTTCCTGATTATAGATTTTGAGTTCGGGACTCAATTTACTGTGTCTTTTGGCCTTTAATGGCAACAGGTTATGTTGCTCGAAATCATAAGATGATTCCTATTATTCCGAGAAAATCGAACAGCAAAAAACCAAACATAGACTTTGATTCCTACCTTTTCGTCTAAGGCATCTTTTTGAAAATGCCTTCGCAGGACTAACGCATTTTTGTGGTATCGCCACTCGTTTTGAAAAGTTAGCTCGCAACTATAAAGTCCATGTTGTTCTTCGCTTGTTTGTTTATTTGGTACAAAACCAAATGAGGACATGCTCTAGTCAGTACCGGTATAGAGTTCAACATGAAGAATAAAAAACAATTGGTACTCTTTCACCGTCATTAAATGGCTCTCGTATCTTTACTCAAAAAAGTTCAAATTAAGGGCATAGAGCAAAGATATTTAATGCTTCTTAAGGTCTGAAGGGGAGGACCCATCTCTTCAGACCTTGTTTTATCTTATTGATATTAATTTTGATGATTCAAAAGTATAAATTTATCAATTCATATTTTTTTCAATGTGAGCATGATTTTATAGCGTATTCATTCATCATTATTGATTTAATCTCGTTTATTAAATGATAGACCTCAATGTTCCCGTCAGGCTGAGGAACTGCATATAGTTTGTAAGAGGATTGGATATTTAATTTTTTAATTTAAACGTAATTCAAGATCGTTCTTTGTGTAACTTTACATTTCAACGGTTACTTAACTTGCTGTATTTTTAGTTAAAATAACGTAAATTTTTGAAAAATATAATCAACCTGAATCGCAGATAAAAAATAATTTGAAAAAAAGGTGGCTGAAAACCATTAGGGCGTTACCATACCACCTATGCCTTCAGCCATCATGTTCGATTTTTACATATTCCTTATGCATGATTGATGATTTTTTCAAAAAATCGAAGCAACCTATTGGCAATGTTTAAAACACAACAACAATCGTTTGAGAAAGCAGTTTTCTCAATTGAAAATTTCAGAGATTGTCTTCATCACCATTTGGTATAAATGCTCATATTTCAATAACGTAAAAGCATTTTTCTTTTCATTAAAGAAAAATCACAATCAACTCTTTAGATATTTATCGTGTTGCCAATGGATCATTTATCTCATCAGAACACATCAATTGGCACTGCATGCCTTCCTTACACTTTGCTTTGATAAAAGGTTGTCAAAGCAATCATGTACAGATGGCTGCTATGACCACTACCGAGGCGTATTACAATGGTCGTACATTAAAATTCCATGACAGTATGTATGACTTGTCATAGAAAGCATCATAGATTCCTCAAGTAAATAGTTGATGTAACTTGTGCCTCGATTTATCGCTCATCTTAAAAAGGGTGAGCGCCAAACATTTTTAAGTTTGTATTTATCGTATCCTTACTTTGCTCAACAGTTGAGTAAAAAAACGCATTTGAACTGCCAAGCATTGCACAAGAATACATAAAGCTTAGAAATTCATCATTAAACTACCGATTTCAATTTGCATATAACTGGTTCAGAATAGATGGAAACCACTCGTTGAGTCTTGATCTTAGGAACAGTGTATGAGCGTGATTTTACCCGTTGCCCAACGTGGAGAAGACATCTTAAAATTGAAAGCTGCACCTGTTGCCGAAGCAGAGTTTAATAGTGAATGGCTGATGCAATTGGCTTCAGCCATGCACGCGACCATGCTAGAGCGTAATGGTGTAGGGATAGCCGCACCGCAATTGTATATTTCTAAACAGGTGATTATTGTTGCTTCGCGTCCGAATCCACGTTATCCCGATGCGTCTGAGATGCAGCCTGTGGTCATGATTAATCCGCAAATCTTAGAGTTTTCTGAAACCACGTGTCTAGGTGAAGAAGGTTGTCTAAGTGTGCCCAATCAACGTGCGCAGGTTGAGCGTGCACAAGTCATTAGAGTGCTTTATCACACATTGGAAGGGGATGTTATGGAAACAACTTTTGAAGGATTTCCAGCACGCATCGTGCAACATGAAGTAGATCACCTCAATGGTATTTTGTTTGTTGACCGATTAAAGGCCTAAGCCATATCGACTGTTTTATTCATCTTTATATTTAAATTGCTGTGGTGTTTGTCCTAAATGCCGTTTAAACATAGCACTAAATGCGCTTGGGTTGCTGTATCCCAGTCCCCTTGAAATTTCTGCAATCGACTCACCACTGGCGATTTTACTCAGAGCTTGAGCAATGTGCATTTGTTGTAGCCATGCCCGATACGACATCCCAGTTTCCTTTTGGAACATCCGCATCAGGGTTCTGGTGCTGGTGCCAATTTCATCTGCCCATGTGCTTAAGTCTTTAGGATATTGTGGTTCATGTAAGAGCGTTTGACAGATATTCAATAGCCGTTTGTCTTGTGGCCAAGGAATCTGAATCGGTAAAGAATTGGCTTTCTGAATTTCATCAAAAATCAAAATTTGTATTGCACGGGAAAGCTCATCCGAACTCAGTAATTCAGATGCAGGAATATGTTCAATCACATTTAAACGAATCAATAATTCATGCAATAACTTGCTGACCCGAATAATAAAACATTGTTGACCCAATACCGATGCCGCTTGGGATTCTACGAGGGCGGTATTCATTTTGACCCGACTTAAAGAAATCACACTATGTTCAACATAAGCCGGAATCCACAGTGCGCACATCGGTGGTATCAACCAAACATGATTTGGAGTAAAGACATGAATAATCCCAGTCGAGGCATACAGGAACTGTGCCCGTGAATGGTGATGGGCAGGAGTAATTTCGCGGTAAGTATGCTCAGAGGAAAGTCCAATCACCAGTTCGGACATTTCCGTTTCAATCAGTGAATCTGATATTTTCATGAAATTTGTCACTTATACAGGGATTATTGGAAGATAACGTTATGAATGACATTTTACAATATTGTTTGAAATATCAATGATTGGAGTTTTTCAGCTATGACGTCTTCAATACAGACGAAGGAAAGCATGGATGAAGCTGTAGCAAGTCTTCAGCCACAAGGGATGATTGTAAAAATTGTAGGTGCTGTGGCACTGGCACATTTACTGAATGACTTGATTCAAGCTGTTCTGCCTGCGATTTATCCTATGCTGAAAACCAACTTTTCACTGAGTTTCGCACAAGTTGGACTCATTTCATTGGTGTATCAAATTACTGGCTCATTGCTGCAACCTTGGATTGGTCTTTATACCGACAAAAATCCCAAACCGTATTTATTGCCACTGGGTATGCTGGTGACCTTGAGTGGTATTTTATTGTTGGCATTTTCACCTAGTTTTACGGTATTGCTTATCGGGTCTGCTCTGATTGGCGTGGGGTCATCGACATTTCATCCTGAGGCTTCCCGTGTGGCGCGTATGGCATCGGGTGGACGCTTTGGCACAGCACAATCGACCTTTCAGGTGGGAGGTAATACAGGAACTGCAATAGGACCTTTATTGGCTGCGCTGATTATTGTGCCCTTTGGACAGCATGCAGTGGCATTGCTGATTGTGTTTGCATTACTTGCCATTTGGGTATTGTTTGGCGTGAGTCGTTGGAGTATTAGCCACAGTAAAAAACAACTGGCAGCCAAGGCACAACAAGTACAAAGTAAATTGCACGGGCGCCAGTTAGTAATCGCACTTTCGACCATCTGCGTGCTGATGTTTGCCAAATTTACTTATATTGCCAGTATCAGTAATTACTTTACTTTTTACTTAATGCATAAATTCCAGATCAGCCTGCAATCGGCACAGTTACATTTATTTGCCTTCTTGGCTGCTGTTGCATTGGGAACCTTTGCAGGCGGACCAATTGGTGACAAGATTGGACGTAAAGCGGTGATTTGGGTGTCGTTTGTCGGCATGGCGCCCTTCGCTTTAATGATGCCGTTTGCCAATCTTTTTTGGACTACAGTTTTATCGGTAATCACAGGCTTGGTATTGTCTTCTGCCTTTGCTGCCATGGTGGTGTATGCACAAGAAGCGGTACCCGGGCGGGTGGGCATGATTGCAGGTTTAATGTTCGGCTTAATGTTTGGCGTGAGTGGTATCGCCGCAGCAGGTTTGGGCTATTTGGCAGATGTGAAAGGCATTGAGTGGGTATTTGGTGTGTGTTCATTGTTACCATTATTGGGCTTTGCCACCGCATTTTTACCGAAGACCCAAGCAAATTAAATCGAATACCGAAGAACTTTATGCTCAGACGCGCTATCTTAGAAAATGAACAAGATGGCGCATTTGTTTTTGCAGGGTTGTTATATCCAAAACCAATACAACGATGGATGAACCGTTTTGATTCTGGAGGATGAATGTCATGACTACTCCCGATACTACAATAAAATTTTCCTTAAGCTTGGAGCAGCTCAGCTTTGAACTCGATGGGCAGCACTTCCAGAGTGATAAAGGCTTACAATTCATCAAGTCGAATAGTATGCGTCATGGTCTACTAGACGAACTCGCCATTGAATTGATGATCTATGTGATTGAAGAAATATTAGAATCGCTTCCCATCCAATATGCTCAGCCCAAAAATGCAATCACTGAGGATGCTTTATTTCAACAAGTATTGAGCTTATTTTTTCCGAATCAGCACAATATAGATCGAATACAGCTTGAAAGTGGCTTTAATGAGTTTATCGAGCATCGCGAATATTATGTGTGTAAAGTAGCGGAGCAGGGCGTATTCAGTCTGGTTTACTTTGTGTTTTTACGCGAGATGATGCATCACTGGAATGTGATCGATACGAAATTTGAATCGCTTGAAACCGCTAAATCACTTTAAAAGCGTAAAAAATAAGGGATGATCGACAGTAGTATACCAATACTACCAAGCAAAACATTGCTTTCAATAAAATAAGGGAAAACCATTAGAACCAGACCGACTACAAAGGGCACAGTTAGTTTTTGCTTTTTGCCATAGAGAAAATAGCCTAAACCAATTGAGCTAAAGATCACGCCTAGAAAAAGTTGGGTTGCGTTCATTGTTGTAAATCGAACATTTATTTATGTGATAACATTATAGTAAATAGATAAAAGATAAGAATTTTTTTAAAATTTGTTCTTCTAAAGATTATGCCACTTCACTGAGTTGGATGACAGAAATGTTGGGAGTATGAAGATATTTTAGTCATTGAGTTGCGGATACTAAATAATAGTTTATGCCGTATAAAAAATACGGTAAAATCACTAAATTGTTATTTTTGATCAAGATTTTGGTATGTTAAAAAAATTTGAGGTTATAAACTTTAAGTCCTTTAAAGATAAGTTAGTATTCGATTTAGGGACTTGTAGTGGTTATGAATATAATAAAGATATCGTTGTTGATGGTATTGCGCAGAAAGTAATTG
>NZ_QETG01000023.1:0-61928 GCF_003105055.1 Acinetobacter sp. AM
TATCATCTGTTAAAAGGGTACGTGCCATTGAAATATATAGAAATATAAGGAATTTGAAAGATTATATTAAGTCTTTAAAATCTATTTTTCAAATGAGGACACGCCCTAGACTAATGTTGAATTTTTATACTCTATAAATTATGTGAATATTGCTCTAATTACTTTAGTGAATGACTTCTATTTAAATTGAATAGCATTTAATAAAATTGAAGAACGCAAGTTAAAGTGGAATGAAGCAATAAATTCACAGGAGGTGTGTAATGTCAGCTAAAACAGTTAATGTGAATGATGTGATTGATCACACAAAATTTAAACCATTTCATTTTAAAGTAGTGGCATGGTGCTTATTGATCATTTTATTTGATGGCTATGATTTAGCTATTAATGGTGTGGTTTTACCACTATTAATGAATGATTGGGGCCTAAGTGCTGTTCAGGCAGGGATGCTTGCCAGTACTGCTTTAGCTGGTATGATGTTTGGCGCCATGATTTTTGGTTCCTTAGCAGATAAAATTGGTCGTAAAAAAGTGATCATGATCTGTATTGTCTTGTTCAGCGGTTTAACATTTGCAGGTGGTTTTGCATCCAATCCAACCGAATTTGGCATTTTACGCTTTTTAGCAGGTTTAGGAATTGGTGGTGTAATGCCAAACTTGGTTGCACTGACTTCTGAATATGCACCTAAAACTATGCGCAGTACGCTTGTGACGACGATGTTTAGCGGTTATGCGGTAGGTGGTGTGATGGCTGCTTTATTGGGTGCTGCATTTACGCCAAGCTTTGGTTGGCAAATTATGTTCTTTATTGCGGGCATTCCAGTATTTTTATTGCCTTTAATTTGGAAGTTCTTACCTGAGTCTTTAACATTTATCGTGCAACAAAATCGTCAGGCTGAAGCACGTAAAATTGTCCGTCATTTAGAGCCATCAATTAATGTGCAAGATGATATGACTTTTGAATTACATCAGGTCGACACACCTGAATCGGCAAGTGTAGTAAGCCTCTTTAAACGTGGGCGTGCTACAAATACCTTATTGTTTTGGATCGCATTTTTTACCTGTTTATTAACCATGTATGCGCTTAGTAGCTGGTTACCAAAACTCATGATGGCTGCGGGTTATTCTATGGATAACAGTTTAATGTTTATGATGGTCATGAACATTGGCGCTGTCATTGGAATTGTCGGTGGTGGTATTTTGGCGGATCGTTTCCATCTTAAACCTGTATTAATGTGTTTAGGGGCGATGGGTGCGATTGTTATGAGCCTAATGGGCTTTCAGTCGAATCAATTCCTACTTTATATTTTGGTGTTCTTGGCTGGTGCGGCATCTATTGGCTCGCAAATGTTGTTATATAGTTATGTAGCTCAGTACTATCCACTTGCTGTGCGTTCTACAGGGATTGGTTGGTCATCGGCCATTGGTCGTATGGGTGCAATTATTGGTCCAATCCTGATCGGTGGATTATTGGGTATGAGCTTGCCTGCATATTTTAACTTTATTGCTGTGGGGCTACCGGTACTTATTACTGCAATTGCTGTGGCTTTAATTATGAATGAAGATGAGTCAGAAAAAATTAGCGCAAATGATCCAGTGGTAGCTAATGCTTAATTTTTAAATCTAGAGTTATCTTGAGTATGAATAGGCTTATCTAGGTGTTCAGCCTATTTTTGAGACACTCCTAACCATTCAGTTAGGGGTGTTTTTTTAATAGGCTATTTGGTTTTTATAAGCATTAAGCTTTAAAAATATTGTTTAAAATGTAAACAAATTTAAAATAATACCGTCAATTATAGGGGCATACAGCATGCTTCATCTGTGTTGATAGAGATAGATCACAGATATATCCAAAACCTAGTCATGGTCTGACTTTGACTCCAGTATTCCTGCGTTCTATAGTAATTTTATCTTGATTAAAAGGTAAACAATTTAAAAAATACTGAAATGAAATGGTTGAATTTGATGTATGGAAAAGCCCTGAATCTTTCAGTACACAATAAAGTTATTAAACCGGAAAATTCTTCAATATCAATATAAGGAACGCATGAATTTGAAAAGATCTATTGTGTTTAGCAATTTTACTCAGATTTAGGATAAGTCATTGTTTTTTAATCTGGGGAGGAGGACATCACTTGGAAAGATCATCACATTAAAAATCTAAGATTCGATGATAATGCGAAAGAGAGCAAGGAGGTCTAGAACGATTTAAACTAAAGCTTTATATCATTCCAGAATGAAAAAATTTCGAATAAGGAGAGCATTGTTATTGCACCACATTATTGTCAAAGAGGTTATGACAACATGACCTCTTGAACATCAACTTAAGGAGTTGGTTATGAGACGATATGAACTGTCTTTAAGGATTTTAGTATTTGAAATCAGTAAGGTGAGGCTATTCGCATGGGCACAACATTAACACTGAATTCAAGATTACTCGCGATAATTGCACAGCGAAACCCAACCATTTATGACATTGTTATACCGCGTTTTGCTTGTCCGTCTGCTGAACCTTGGATAATCGGTAAATATTCTCCAGTTGCAGTGAATCCGCAACCACTGCCACCTTCTGAATTAGGTGCACTAGTGGCCTCTGAATTTATACAGATGGTTTGGTTTGCAAACCGTTTTGGATTGGATGCCAGTTTTATTTTGGATGATCTGGATGATTGGTGTCCAACCTATCCAAAGTGGCCCAAAAACATACCATGGTTAACCCCTCAGAGTGACTTCCCAAGACAACCCCTTCCAGAACCTCCGTCAGACTGGTTGTTAGATTTTCATCTGGGATTTGCCGCAAGGTTAGCCACAGCTCAATTAGAAGAGAGCATGATCGGTGAGATCGTAACTAAAGCATTCGAACGATCGGCTGCGGTGATTGAATCTGAAAAAATTATGTAAGCGTTTCGACAAAATCGCGCTCAGCCTCATCCACTTTTTATAATCCTTTTAACATTTTAGAAGTGTGTGAACTCGGTGGTGTAGTCGCCAAGAAACCCTGTGGGGTGCAGGGTTTCTTGGAGATGAAAATACCATTGAGTACAGATGATCATGCTGGGCTTCATAATTGATATTTGATGAGTTTATTCATGATGAACTTCAAACCATCGATTTCAAATTCATTGGTTGTACATGTTTCTTCTTTATTGCGTTTAAAGATGTCGCGAATTTCTAACACTGCATGCGGATCAATCCTGCCTAAACTTGATGTTACTTGACGAATTTGACTGATAGAGCGAGAGCCATTGGTAGATCCATAACTGATAAAAGCGGCGAGTTTACCCTGCCACTCTTTACCGAAATAATCCAAGGCATTCTTAAGGGCGGGGCTATAGCCATGATGATACTCAGGGCTAATAAAAATAAAGGCATCGGCTAAGGCTGTTTTATCTGCCCATTGTTGTTTAGGTTGATCATAAATACCCGTGGCAGGAGGATGCGAACCTGAAAACAAAGGTAAATCCCTATGTTTTAGATCAATGAGTTCGATATTAATGTCATGCAGGGCAAAATCAGAAATACAATCTATGATTCAGTGGGCGACTTTAATGGCTGTGCGGCCTTCTCGGATACTACCAACAATAAGATATATAAGCATGAGGGTTCCATTTTTTATTCTTGTATTTAAATTAATCATTTATGAGATGACTACCCCTGTCAAACTTTGTTAAGACCTTGTGTATGGTTTAAATAGTTATATCTTAAAGATGATAAAAGCATGAATAATAAAGTAATTGCATACCTTTGTGGCATATCTATATATGCAATCGGTTTTGGACAATAAAGCAGCTTTACCGCATTGTGTAAATCTATTTTGGGATGATTTCACAAGTTGGAGGTGAAGCGTGAGCACACAAACTTTAAATATCAATACGGTGGTCGATGAAGCCAAATTTACGCCTTTTCATTGGAGTGTTTTGATTTGGTGTTTACTGATTATTATTTTTGATGGTTATGATTTAGTCATTTATGGCGTTGCCTTACCTTTATTGATGCAAGAGTGGGGGCTGAGTGCGGTACAAGCCGGTTTACTCGCCAGTACGGCATTGTTTGGAATGATGTTTGGTGCCATGAGTTTTGGAACCTTGTCCGATAAATTAGGTCGTAAAAAAACCATTATGATCTGTGTGGCCATCTTTAGTGGATTTACTTTTTTAGGCGCTTTTGCTTCCTCACCTGTTGAATTTGGCATTTTAAGATTTCTTGCTGGGTTGGGTATAGGGGGTGTCATGCCGAATGTGGTTGCCTTGATGACCGAATATGCACCGAAACGTATTCGTAGTACTTTGGTTGCCGTCATGTTTAGTGGTTATGCCATTGGTGGTATGGCTTCAGCTTTATTGGGGGCATGGTTGGTGACAGATTACGGTTGGAAAATCATGTTCTTTATTGCAGGGATTCCGTTCGTGGCTTTACCCATTATTTGGAAGTTTTTACCCGAATCGTTAATGTTCTTAACCCAAAAAGGTGAAACAGCACAAGTGGCGCAGATTGTGCAAAAAATTAGTCCTGAGCAAAAATTAAATGTAGAGACACGATTTGTATTAAATGATGTTATCGCAGGTGATGAAGCACCTTTACGTGCCTTATTCCAGCAAGGACGCATGTTCAGTACCCTGATGTTCTGGGTTGCCTTTTTCATGTGCTTACTGATGGTTTATGCACTAGGTAGTTGGTTGCCAAAATTGATGATTCAAGCAGGTTATTCACTCGGTGCGAGTATGCTGTTCCTGTTTGCTTTGAATATTGGTGGCATGGTCGGTGCAATTGGAGGCGGAGCTTTGGCAGATCGTTTTCATCTTAAACCTGTACTGAGTACTATGTTTACCGTAGGCGCTTTAGCTTTGATTTTACTTGGTTTTAATAGCCCACAGGCAGTGTTGTATATGCTGATTGCACTGGCAGGTGCAGCAACCATTGGTTCACAAATTTTACTCTACACCTTCGTGGCACAGTTCTACCCAACTGCAGTACGTTCTACAGGTATGGGCTGGGCATCAGGAATTGGGCGGATTGGGGCAATTGTGGGACCTATTTTGACAGGTGCATTATTGACCTTGCAGTTGCCGCATCAAATGAACTTTATGGTAATTGCAATTCCCGGCATTATTGCTGCCTTAGCGGTATTTATGGTGAATCTAAAAGCTTCTGTAGATGGTAGTACACAACAAGAACAGCCAAACTTAGAGACAGCAAAGCGTTCAATCACAAGCTCATGACCTAAGCTGCGTGGAAAAGCTGATTTGAAACACCGCCTGATCGAAGCCAAGGCGATAGAAAGGGGGTGTTTTCATGATCTCAGGCAGTCGCATCCACATGCAGATGTTTAATCTGCATGATTTTGATTTCACAATAAACATAAATTTTTAGATGCTTGTTTTTGTATATATTTTAATCAAGCAAGATGAATGTAATTCATGGTAAAATGATCGGCTTTCATCTTTGATCTATTTTGGATCTTCCATCTGCCAGCCGAGAATTGCTAGCCATGTCTACTGCTTATACTATGCAGACTGCGCCAAAAGCGTTGTTTGATTACGACAAATATTGGGCGTCATGTTTTGAACCTGCGCCATTTTTGCCGATGTCGCGTGAGGAAATGGATCAACTCGGTTGGGATAGCTGCGACTTTATTTTGGTATGTGGCGATGCTTATATTGATCATCCCTCATTTTGTTCGGGCATTATTGGTCGTACTTTAGAAGCGCAAGGTTTCCGTGTCGGCATTATTGCACAACCTGATTGGACCAATGCTGAAGCATTTCGCGTTTTGGGTAAACCGAATATCGCTTGGGGTGTGACCGCAGGGAATATGGATTCGATGATCAACCGTTATACGGCTGACCGTAAAATCCGTTCGGATGATGCATATTCACCAGACAATGTGCCGAATAAGCGTCCAGATCGTGCAGCGACGGTGTATTGCCAACGTGTACGTGAGGCTTTCCCAGATGTGCCAGTATTGTTAGGTGGCATTGAAGCTTCTTTACGTCGTATTGCCCATTATGATTATTGGTCAGACAAAGTCCGTCGTTCAGTGTTAATGGATTCTAAAGCGGATTTATTGATGTATGGTAATGGTGAGCGTTCAATCACTGAAGTGATGCATCGTTTAGCCAAAGGTGAAAAAATCCACGAAATTACCGATGTTCGTGGCACTGCATTTATTATTAATAAGCATAATCGCGCATCTAAAGCCAAATTTGTCGAAATTGCATCGAATGATGTGGATGCCATTGGTCGTGTTGATCCGATCATCAATCCTTATGTCATGACTGAAGATTTAGATGGTTGTGAAATTGAAAAAGATAAGGGTAATTCTTTAACCCAATACCAAAATTTCCAAAAAGAACTGGTTGCCAACCCGATTATTCGTGAAGGCGATCAACTGGATGCAGACACGCAAATTGTCCAGTTAAAAGCAGCACCATCCAAAGCGATTAAGCACAAATTACCACCGCGTGAGTTGGCGGTGATTCGTTTACCTGCATTTGAAGAGGTGGCGGACGATCCTGTTTTATATGCACATGCCAACCGTATTTTGCACTTGGAAACCAATCCGGGTAATGCACGTGCTTTGGTACAAAAGCATGGCGAGCGTGATGTTTGGTTAAATGCACCACCGATTCCGTTAACGACGGAAGAAATGGACTATGTATTTGATTTACCTTATGCCCGTCTACCACATCCTGTCTATGGTGAGGCACGTTTCCCTGCATTTGACATGATTAAGTTCTCTGTGAACATCATGCGTGGTTGTTTTGGCGGTTGTACCTTCTGTTCTATTACGGAACACGAAGGGCGTATTATTCAAAACCGTTCAGAAGAATCAATTTTACGCGAAGTTGAAAAAATTCGTGATACCGCACCGGGCTTTACCGGCATTATTTCAGACTTGGGTGGACCAACAGCAAACATGTACCGTTTGCACTGTAAAGACCCTGAAATTGAAAAGAACTGTCGTAAACCATCGTGTGTGTATCCGGGCGTATGTCAAAACCTACACACCGATCATGCACCGTTAACGCAGTTATATCGTAAAGCACGTGCCATTAAAGGCATCAAAAAGATTCTGATTGGTTCAGGTTTGCGTTATGACTTAGCGGTATTGAATCCTGAATACGTCAAAGAGTTAGTGACACATCACGTTGGTGGTTACTTAAAGATTGCACCTGAACATACCGAAAAAGGTCCATTGTCTAAGATGATGAAACCAGGAATCGGAACCTATGACCGTTTCAAGCAAATGTTTGATCGTTTCAGTAAGGAAGCGGGTAAAGAGCAGTATCTCATTCCGTACTTTATTGCTGCGCATCCGGGTACAACCGAATACGATATGATGAACTTGGCAATTTGGTTGAAAAAGAATGGTTTCCGTGCTGATCAGGTACAGACCTTCTATCCATCCCCAATGGCTACTGCAACGACCATGTATCACACAGGTAAAAACCCATTAGCCAAAGTGGCACGATATACAGAAAACGTTGATATTGTGAAAGGTGAAAAGCGTCGTCGTCTGCACAAAGCATTCTTGCGTTATCATGATCCAAACAACTGGCCATTACTACGTGAAGCTTTGAAAGAGATGGGTCGCCAAGACTTGATTGGTAACTCGAAACAGCATTTGATTCCAACCTATCAACCGCAAGGGACTGAAGGTCAGTATCAGTCTGCTCGGAAGAAAAACTCAACCGTGGATGGTGATTCGCAAAAACGTAATGGTGATAGCCGTAATCAACAAGCGGAAAATCAATCACGTCCATCGAACACCAAGAAGCGTCCTGAACGTGGTCAGATTTTGACACAACATACAGGTTTACCACCACGAGAAACGGGTGAGAAGCGTCCTTTTAATGCAACGGCATCAAAGAAAAGAAAAAATCCGAAAGCACGTGCTTAAGATGGATAAAAAAGACGCTTCGGCGTCTTTTTTTAGGCTTCAGTTCGTCGGAATTTTCTTGTTCAAGACTTAAGATGAATTGCATCTTGCTTGAGGATTAGGCTAAAGTGATTTTATTCAATTTATGTGTATATAAAAAAACACGAGTTAATTGGCTCACGTCAAGTAATGTGTGGTCAGTTTTTATAATAATTTCGTCAAGATGAATGTAGTTTTTTTAACTTGAACGCTTGAATAAAAATAGAGGCGCTATAATCGATTTTTCGGCATAAAAAATCGCTATAAAGCCGCAGGATTATAAAAATAGATTAAAGGAATAAATGTATGAGTTTGTATTTACTGATTGGACTCCTATTGTTGTTTAGTTGCATGATTTTTAAAAGCTTTAATAATCAATCAAAACAACAGGATAGTGTGCTTAAACGGCGTGCAGTTTTTAGTTTGAATCAGCAGTTGACCTTTGCACGTTTAAAGGAAATTCTCCCAAGCTACACCATTTTGGCGCATGTTTCTTATGATGCCTTAATGACGACAAAGTATAGCCGTACTCGAAATAAGTATCGTAATTTATTGGCTGATTTTGTGGTGCTCGATGCATCCCATCAGATTGTGGCGATTATTGGTTTGGATGATCCGAATGCGTTAAAGCGTTTTCAGCAAACACAGTATAAAGATGCACTATTGGCGATGGCAGGTTATCGTGTGATTCGTTATGACGAAGTGCCGAGTTACCAGCAAATTCGACGGGACTTTTTAGGGGAACTTCGCAAAGAGTGGCAAGAACCGGATACTCAAGAGTTGGATACATCTTTGAAAAAGTATAATTTTTATCACAATCATGAAAAACGTAAGTTGAAACTATGGGGTTAAAATCAGCCTGAAGGCATATTCAAGCTGATTTTAGCTCAGTTTACTCTGGACGGACGGCAGTCACGGTCATTTCAACCAATACATCTGGTGTGTACATTTTTGCTTCAACACAGGTACGAGGCAGTGCTTGCATATCTGCGCACCATGCATCCCAAACTTCATTCATGCCTGCATAATCATTTTCAATATCTTTCAAAAAAATCATGACCGACAAAATATGGCATTTATCTGTGCCTGCATCGGCAAGAAAACGATCAATAATGTCTAAGGTCTGTTGGGTTTGTCCTTTAATATCGAGCGTGGTATCTGCTGCAAGCTGACCTGCAAGATGAACCAAGTTACCTGAAATGGCAATTTCAGAAAAACGCTTTTCGACATGTAAACGTTGAACCGTCATGTGATTTCCATGATGTAAAGAGAACGGTCAGTTTACGTGATCCGTGATGATCTGCAAATGGTGTTTTGTATGATCCGTACAGCAAGAGAAGGGGGCAATTTCTTTGCGGAGTCATTGGAAAATACGGTTTGGAAATATGAATAACAATAGAAAGAATAAGGTTGATACAGTTTGAATTTTTTATGGTTTGAATCAGAAGAGCAACAAAACCCATGTAATGTGTTCAGAATTGCCCTGTAATACTCGGATTGGATCGTCGCGTTCACCACAGGACAACATGCTAAAAGTAAAGGTGATTTTTAGCATTTCAGCGTTTACATGGATAATGTACCGCGTGAAATAGGTTAACCTAAAAATAAAAAAAGTGTAGGGCAAATTGTTGTATTTTTATTCTTTTGTTTAAAAAAGATACAAAAGTGGGCTTACCAGAGACTTAGTTGAGGCAGATCATCGGTCGAGTTTAATTGGTAGACACCCACACCGATCAGACGGAATTGATATTCGGCAGGAATATACATTTCACTGAGTAACAGGTCTAAAACTTGGGTCAGTTCAGCAAGATTATTTAAAGGTGTTTTAAAACTTTTACTGTGTTGAAGCACCTGAAAGTTCTTTAACTTCAGTTTGACGGTTACGCCACGTGCCATAAGCTGTTTTTTATTTAAACTTTCCCAGACCTGTGTTGTGAGTTTTGCCCAATAGGGTTGGCATTGTTGTAAGGTAAAATCATCATCAAATGTGGTTTCTTTGGAAATTTGCTGCCGTTCTCGCTCAACCTGCACAGGACGTTCATCAATGCCTTGTGCATATAAAAATAATTGGTGACCATACTTGCCAAAGTGATGAATCAGGGTACTTTCCTCAATTTTCTGTAAATCGCCCAAGGTTTCCAAATGCAGTTGTCTCAATTTTTCTTGGGTGACTTTACCGACGCCTGGAATTTTTTTGAGGGGCAAATGCTGAATAAAATTTTGCACTTGGCTAGGTTTAATGACACAGAGCCCATCGGGTTTATTCCAATCCGAGGCGATTTTTGCCAGAAATTTATTCGGTGCGACTCCTGCAGAAGCAGTTAAACCAGTCTTTTGGAAAATTTCGGCACGGATACGTTGCGCCACTTCAGTTGCACTGGCTAAACCATATAAATTTTCAGTAACGTCCAGATAAGCTTCGTCTAGAGATAGCGGTTCAATCAGTGGGGTATAGCATTGGAAAATTTGGTGAATTTGTACGGAAACTTCACGATATTGATTAAAGTTGGGTTCAATCACCACGATCTGCGGGCAGAGTTTTCTCGCTTGGGTCATGGACATGGAGGAACGTAGCCCAAATTTCCGTGCGGGATAAGAGGCTGCGGCAATAACTGCACGCGGATGATGCGAGGAAATCACCACAGGCAAATGTTGCAGATCGGGACGATCACGTAATTCTACCGATGCAAAAAACGCATCCATATCAATATGTATGATTTTTCTCATATCACCCAAAACTAACGCACCACTGTTTAAGAGTATGGCATGCTCCAACAAAGCTGTGTAGCTAGACATGCATTAGTGCAACAGAACATGACGGCTAATAGCGCGAATCCGTGAATGGGGTTGGAAAAAAGTCTTTTAAGGTGTGGTGGGCGTAAGCGGTTGAATCCCGTTCTTTTGTAAAAAGATACTCCAGTCATACACTGAACCATGAAAGACGTTCATATCGACAGGTTTATTGATGCCCTGAATTGTGCCTTGATTGGTATGTTGCCAAAAGGTCCATTGGGGGTTGCCTTTAAGTTCTGGTTGTCCTTGATATTCACGCACCCAAAGCGGTGTATTTTTGAATTCACCTGCTAAAACAATGTTATAGAAAGTTTTTGAAATATAAAAAATCGGTTGCTTACCATAATGCTGTTGTAGCTGATCATGCATAATTTGAATTTCAGTCAGTAATTGTTCTCTGGTATAGGTATTAATACAGTTGCTGTCATATTCCAAATCAATCACAGGTGGTAGGGCATCAGGTTTATTGGGGACGGTTTCAATAAAATTCTGCGCCTGAATTTTGCCATCACGGCAGAGACGATAAAAATGATACGCACCCACCAAAAAGCCGTGTTCACGGGCTTGTAGCCAATTGTCCTGAAACTTACGGTCTTTAAAATCGCCCCCTTCGGTGGCTTTTAAATAGATAAACTGGAATTTTTTATGCGGAACCTGTTTCCAGTTAATTTCGCCTTGATGATGGGAGACATCGAAACCCTGCACTGGAAACTCTTGTGCGGCAGCAGGATTTTGATGAAAAATAAAAACATAGAGTATCACTGCAAGACAAACTGTCCCTACGCCAATGCAGGAAGCAATAAAGGAACTGGATTTTATTATGTGTGTTGACTTGGTCATGCGTGTTTTAATCTCATCAAGTAGCGCCATGATAACGCGATCATAAAATTGACTCCATGTGCGTTTTGCAAAAGTACTATAAGCTACTGTTTTTGGGAATTTTCCAGAAAATTGCAGCAGTGATGATATTGATGGCACCCAGACAGATAAAGGTCATTTGAAAAGCCGTCGTGACTTGCGCAACACCATAATGTGCGGTAAAGAGGTTAATTAATGTGCCTGCGAGTGCGACCCCAATACTCATAGAGAGCATCATAATCATGGACAGGAAACTGTTCCCGCTACTGGCATTTTGCTGAGACAGGTCTTTCAGTGTAAAGGTATTCATGGCGACAAATTGGGTTGAGTTCAACATGCCACAAATGAAAAAGTGTAGAGTTCTTAGCCAGAGTGGTGTATCCGCCGCGGTTAAGGCAAAACTGGCGAGGGCAGTCCCCACGAGTATGGTATTGACCACCAGTACGGTGCGATAGCCAAATTTTTGAATCACAGGGCGCACAATCGGCTTGGAAACCAATGAACCTAAGACCAAAGGAATCATCATCAATCCAGTGATGAAGGGCTCGAAATGGAAAGCTACTTGCAGCATTAAGGGCAGTAAAAAGGGAAAGGCATTACCACCCAGTCGCGCAAAGAAATTACCTAAAATACCAATGGCATAGATGTTGTTTTTAAATAATCGGCTACGAAACAAGGCATTTTGATGCGTGTGGGCATGATAGGCATAGATGGCTGAGCTGAATAATCCCAGTCCAATCAAAGCGAGTCCTTGCCAATGACTATGAGCTGTACTGGCAAAGCTTTCAATGCCTAAAGACAGCCCAACCATGGCGATGACTAACCACAGGAAGCCACTAAAATCGAAGGCTTGTACGCTGGGTTCAGTGGCGTTTGGTAAGGCTTTTAAGGTCACTAAAATACCTAAAATACCCATGGGTAAATTAATCAGAAAAATCCAGTGCCAGGTGGCAACTTCAACCAACCATCCGCCTAAAGTTGGTCCAATTAAGGGACCAATCAACCCCGCCAGACTCATTAAACTCATGGCCGATAAAAATTGATCCCGTGGAATCAATTTGAGCATGGCTAAGCGACCGACAGGCAACAGTAATGCTCCCCCGATGCCTTGAATAATACGAAATACCAGCAGTTGATTCAGGCTCTGTGATAGACCACAACCCAGTGAAGCCAAAGTAAAAATGACAATGGCTGCTAGATAGGTATTGCGTACCCCAAAACGATCGGCGAGCCAACCACTCAAAGGAATACATACAGCGACAGCCAAGACATATGCCACCACCACACTGTGCATATTCAGGGGGTCTTCGTGTAAGTGTTTAGCCATGGCAGGAATGGCGGTGTTGACAATCGTGGTATCTAAAGCCTGCATAAAAAAGCCAATCGACACCAGTAAAACCAAGAGTCGGTATTCAGGTTGTAGGGCACGATGTGAAATGGCTTGGCTCATAGATTAGAAATGGAATTAATCAAGATACTGTTAAAAGTCATCATAGCAAAGCAAAAGAATCAGTACTGAAAAAATCACATAAATTAGCAATCAAATGGATGTACTCAGGGAGAAAACAATCGGTTTAGATCATCTAAAAAATTGATTACCTGAAGATGAGGAAACAATCTAATTAAATTCAATGAGAAAGCTCTCATTCATTCAGAGGCGTGTGCTATCTGTCACATCAATGTCATTAAAATGAAATAAAAATGTCATAATTTAAGCGCCACCCCATAAGGGTAGATTTTTCTGATAAAGGCTTAGGTGTTATGACAATTGAAATTTTGATGATTGTAGGTTTCTGTTTAGCAGCCTACTCAATTGTCGGAAATGATGTGCCACAAACTTTAGGGACCTTTATTTCCTCGAATGCTCACCGACCTTGGTGGGTACTTTGGTTGTATACCAGCAGTATTCTGGTTGTGGTGTTGTTGTATGGCTGGTTTGCTTCAGGGACGGGAGACGCCTCTTATGGGCGTTTAGAAACCATTCCTTTCCCAGAGACAGGCATTACTTGGCTGTATATTGTTCCCCCAATTTTATTGATTATTTTGACCAAATATGGGATTCCAGTCAGTACCACCTTTTTAGTGCTCACGATTTTTTCTCCGAGTAGTTTAAGCGCTATGCTGACCAAATCGATGATGGGTTATGCCGTTGCCTTTGTGGTTGCGATTTTGGTTTACCGCTTTGTGATGAAAGGCATTAGCATTTATTTGAGTAAAACCCGTCACAAGGAACCTTCACATATTTGGATTGGCTTGCAATGGGTGTCGACGGCATTTTTGTGGAGTCAGTGGCTGATTCAGGATTTAGCCAATATTTTTGTCTATGTCCCACGCCAAGTCCCGTTTGAATTCTTAATATTTGGCATTTTGGTGTTTGTGGTATTGCTCGGTTGGATTTTTTACCGCCGTGGTGGAACAATTCAAAATATCATCGATACCAAAACTGGGGTTGCGGATATTCGCTCAGCCACGATTATCGACTTTATGTATGCCATCATTTTGTTGGTGTTTAAAGAGTGGAGCAATATTCCAATGAGTACCACATGGGTGTTCTTGGGCTTACTGGCTGGGCGTGAGTTTGCGCTGTCCATGCATTTGGCTGAAGTGAATAAATATCGGACTTCACGGAATGTCAGTAAAGATGCCATGAAACTAATGTTTGGTTTGGCTATCAGTGTACTGTTGGCAACAGGATTACCTTGGTTATATCAACACATTTCAGGTTGACTTTCCGCTAAACATTGGGTCTAGTCACAAAAAAGCGAGCATGAACGGCTCGCTTTTTTGTGAGTAAAATCAATTAAATAACGAAACGCGTAGGAGCTTGTAAGTTCTTTAAGGCATTTAAAATTTGATCTGCATGATTACATACAATGAGTTTGGCGCGATGTTGAGGCGGTAGAAAACCTTCTTGTACAGCATGATCTAGTTGAGCAATCAAGGCATCATAAAAGCCGTTGACGTTATACAGTATCATGGGTTTTTGATGCTGATTGAGTTGTCCCCAAGTGGCAATTTCTAAAATTTCTTCAAATGTGCCTAAACCACCAGGTAAGGCAACAAAGGCGCTGGCACGCTCTGCCATCATAGCTTTACGTTCATGCATGGTTTTGACCACATGTAATTCCGTCAGTCGGTTATGTGCAATTTCATAATCCAACATAAATTCAGGAATCACGCCTACGGTATTACCGCCATGCCCAATCACGGTATCGGCAACTTGACCCATTAACCCAATACTGGCACCACCATACACCAGACCGAAGCCTTGTTCCGCAATGGCACTTGCCAGTGCAATTGCCTTTTCTTTATAAATGGGATGATTACCAGAACGTGAACCACAGTAGAGTGCGATGAGGGCTTGAGAAGTTTTCGTTGTTACTTTTTCATGTTCTACAGTCATTTTTAATACGCTATTCATCATTCTCTGTTTTACCTTATCACTTTCTTGTTGGCTGCTCTAGCTTATGTAAGAAATATGACAAGGCGATGTTGCGTATCGTTGTCATTGCTGTCTTTATGTTGTTGCTTGGTGACGCAAAATATGCACTGTCTAAAAAAAGATGAATTTCGTATTGATCTTGCCTATACTGAGCTTCTGTTTTACAACAAATGAATCAACATGAGTCGTGGTTGTTGCCGCATTAGACGAACACACATTTTTGCCACAATAAGAGAGAAGATGCAGAGCCAATCTGCACTTAAACCTCATCCTGAAATCCTGATGAAGGAGAGCATTCAATGATTTTTGAGTGGATGTCTGATCCTTCTGCATGGGTAGGCTTAGCCACCTTAGTGGTGCTTGAAATTGTATTGGGGATTGATAACCTCGTTTTTATTGCAATTTTGGCAGAAAAATTACCACCAGAACAACGCAATACCGCGCGTATTCTCGGGCTGATTTTAGCTTTAGGTATGCGTTTGATTTTATTGGCGTCGATTGCATGGGTGGTGACTTTAACCAATCCGTTATTCCATATTTTCGAACATCCTTTTTCTGGGCGAGACTTAATCTTGCTGCTGGGTGGGGTCTTCTTGCTGTTTAAAGGCACCATGGAATTACGTGAGCGGATTGAAGGAAAGCTTGCCTTAAAGGAAGAAAATCCTGTACATGCGACTTTCTGGATGGTGATTGTCCAAATTGTGATTTTAGATGCAGTGTTCTCCTTAGACAGCGTGATTACCGCTGTGGGCATGGTGAAACATCTGTCTGTGATGATGATTGCGGTCATTATTGCTGTGGGCATTATGTTGTGGGCATCTAAGCCACTCATGGATTTTGTGAATAAGCATCCGACCGTAGTGATTCTGTGTCTGTGTTTCTTGATGATGATTGGTTTCTCTTTGGTGGTCGAAGGTTTTGGCTACCATATTCCGAAGGGTTACTTATATGCCGCGATTGGTTTCTCGGTCATGATCGAGTTCCTGAACCAAACAGTGAAGAAGAATCAGGAAAAAATGGTCACCACCAACGATTTGCGTTATCGCACAGCTTCAGCGGTACTACGTATGTTGGGGGGGAGAAATGCCAGTGATGCGCCAGAACATCAAAATGAAGATGTCTTGGCAACCCGCGCTTTTGCTGATGAAGTCTTTGCTCAGGAAAATGGGGTGTATCACAGTGTCATGGTGCAAGGTGTATTAGGGCTTTCCGAACGTCCAGTCAAATCGGTCATGACCCCACGTCCTGAGTTGGAATGGCTAGATTTGGATGAAGATGAAGCCGCGATCAAACAACAATTGCTGAGCATGACCCATTCTCGTTTGATTGTGGCACATGGCGAATTGGACAATATTGCGGGTGTAGTCCTGACCCATAAAGTCATGAATGAATATATCGAAACTGGGGTATTGAATTTCGAGAAGCATTTACGTGACCCTGTGATCGTGCATGAAAACGCACAAGTGCTGATGGTGATGGAGCAATTGCGTCAAGCCCCGTTACAGTTAGCGATTGTGTTGAATGAATATGGTTCGATTGAAGGGATTGCCACACCGATTGATGTCCTCGAAGCGATTGCAGGTGAATTCCCTGATGAAGATGAATTGGAAACCGCAGCAGAAAGCCTAGAAGATGGCAGTTTGATGTTGGAAGGCTCGACTGATATTCGCCATGTTTCTTTGTTATTGGGCAAAAACTTGGTGGATGACTCAGAACAGTATTCAACTTTATCGGGTTATTTATTGTTCCATTTAGGCCGCTTGCCTGAAAATGGTTCCAGTATTGAAGCTGATGGCGTTATTTTTGAAGTGGTGACGATGGATGGTCATAAAATTGAGAAAGTCCATGTGATTCCAAAACACATCGTGGAAAAAGATGATTAACGCTGTAGAAATCCGCGTTTAAACTTCAGTTAAAATAGCCCGCAATGTTCGGGCTATTTTATTGGGAAAGTATATGTCAGAAGAACAATGCCCTTGCGGCTTAGGATTATATGCTGAGTGTTGTCAGCCTTTGCATTTAGGGCAACGCACTGCGCTCAGCGCGGAACAGTTGATGCGTTCGCGTTATAGTGCATTTGCCAAACAGCAGATTGATTATATTGTGCAGACGACGGCATTGGGGCAACAGCAGGCTTTAGATGTCCCAGCGATTAAAGCGTGGAGTGAATCTAACCAATGGTTAAGTTTAGACGTGGTACAAGCGCAGGAAAAACTGGACAAGAGCCATGCCCAAGTGGAATTCAAAGCGCATTATCATGATGGGCAACAAGCCCAAACGCATCATGAAGTTTCACATTTTGTGAAACAGGCAGGGCACTGGTATTTCCTTGATCCGACTACAGAGCAAGTCATCACCATGAAACAACCGTGTATTTGTGGTTCGGGTAAAAAATTTAAGCAATGTTGTGCACAATTTTTATAACGTTCAGTTTAGATTTGGCTTAGAATAGCCCGCATCTTAACCCTTCAACGGAAGAGCAGGGCGATGTTACTGACCATAATTTATATTATTGCGATTACGGCTGAGGCCATGACTGGAGCACTGTCTGCAGGTCGACGTAGTATGGATTGGTTTGGGGTAATTCTGATTGCCTGTGTGACTGCTTTAGGTGGGGGGTCGGTCCGTGATGTATTGCTCGGACATTATCCTTTGACTTGGGTCAAGCATCCTGAATATTTGGTCCTGACTTGCTGTGCCGCGTTGTTTACCATTTTGATTGCCAAGTGGATGCGCCATTTGCACAATATTTTCTTGGTATTAGATGCGTTAGGTCTGATCGGCTTTACCATTATTGGTTGCCAAATTGCCTTGTCGATGGGACATGGTTTTGTGGTTTCCGCAGTGGCAGGCATTATGACTGGGGTTTCGGGTGGTATCCTGCGTGACATTCTGTGTAACGATGTCCCATTAGTGTTCCGTCGTGAGCTCTATGCCAGTATTTCTTTTGTCGCGGTGATTTGTTATTGGGTCTGTCTGGAAATTGGACTATCCCTAGAGTTGACGGTGATTTCAACCCTGATTTTTGGCTTTTCTTTACGTCTGATTGCGATTTATTTTGGTCTGGAAATGCCGAAATTTATTTATAAAGATGATGATGCCGATTCTGCCTCTTCAACCGATACGCATTAATCAACGATTGCAATTTTGCCAAAATTTAAAATGACGGTGCCCAAAGCCAAATTTGGGCATATACTTAAAATATAAAATAAATTTCATTTCCCCATCTCTCAACAGAATTTATTAAAATAGACTGCGCGGTATTTTTTCTTCTGCAACAACATGAAAATTGCAAAGCAGTTCTTTTCAATGTTGTTGTTTTCCTCATCTTAACTTGAGTCATCGCTATGGATTTAGTTTCACGTGTACAACGTTTACCTGTTGGAAAGTTCCACTATACCTTGCTGTGGGTGATTGGCTTGGGATGGATGTTTGATGCTATGGATACAGGACTGATTTCCTTTATTCTGACCAAGATGGCAACCGAGTGGAGTATGAGTCCCGCAGAAAAAGGTTGGGTGGTGTCGATTGGTTTTGTCGGTATGGCGATAGGTGCGGTCTGCTCAGGAGCATTGGCTGACCGTTGGGGACGCCGTAATGTGTTTGCAGTGACCTTAGTGACTTATAGTATTGCCACGGCATTGTGTGCCTTTGCCCCAAATTTGACTTGGTTATTGGTGTTTCGTTTTATTGTTGGCTTAGGGCTTGGCGGACAGCTCCCTGTTGCCGTGACTTTGGTCAGTGAATACATTCCTGCACAGGTGCGTGGACGATTTATTGTATTGCTGGAAAGTTTCTGGGGACTGGGCTGGTTAGTGGCTGCTTTGGTGTCTTATTTTGTGATTCCGAGTTATGGCTGGCATGTCGCGTTCTTAATTGGCGGTTTGCCTGCGCTGTATGTGTTCATGATTTTAAAAAAAGTACCAGAATCGGTACCGTACTTAATTAATCGTGGGCGGATTGAAGAAGCCCACGCCTTGGTGCAAAAACTGGAGCGAGAATGTGGCGTGGAAGTCATTCAGCAGATTGAAGTAAAACCAGTTGCCGCCAAGCAAAGCGTATCTTTTTCACAATTGTGGTCAAATCCTTTTGCAAAACGTACTTTAATGCTGTGGTTAATCTGGTTTGGCATTGTCTATTCTTATTATGGCATTTTCACGTGGTTACCCAGCCTGTTGGTCAAACAAGGTTATAGCATTGTGCAGTCATTTGAATATGTACTGGTGATGATTTTGGCACAACTTCCAGGCTATATCGCGGCCGCTTGGCTGGTCGAGAAACTGGGACGTAAATGGACGTTGGCCGGTTTTATTGGCTTATGTGCTGTTTCGGCTTACTTCTTTGGACAGGCGAATACCGTCACCTTGATTATGTTTTGGGGCTGTCTGATGTCGTTCTTTAATTTAGGGGCATGGGGTGTACTCTATACCTATACGCCAGAACAATATCCGACCAATATTCGTGCCTTTGGTTCGGGTTGGGCCTCTGCGATTGGGCGTATGGGTGGCATCGTGGCGCCGTTGGTGGTGACGCAGATGATGGTGCAGAGCAATGGTTTCAATCATGTATTTATGATGTTTACCGCAGTCTTGCTTGCCGTGGCATTGGTCATTTTGGTTTTAGGTGAAGAAACCAAAGGTAAAACTTTAGAATCAATTGGCATGTAGAATTGGCAGATAGTTTGGGCGGCAAAATTGTCGCCATTCTATATTTTGGCTTATTGGCTGAACTTGTGTTAAATGTATTGCTGTGAAAATAAAAAATTATAAGTTGATCATTTATTTAAAAGTGGATAATTTTACGACATTAGAGATCCATTAAGACACAAATTGTCGTAGTAGTAGATGGCACACCCTTGTGCAGTCACAGTCTGAGACTTAGCATAAGAACTTAGATAAAAAAACGATTTGATTAGGATGAAAGGTTGTTATGACGAACCTTGCGCATCACGCAACTGAAAACCGCTCCGTCGCAGAATTTACTGAACGCGCTTACCTCAATTATGCCATGTACGTTATTATGGATCGTGCTTTGCCTCACATTAGTGATGGTTTGAAGCCTGTTCAACGCCGTATTGTGTATGCCATGAGTGAATTGGGGTTGAAACACAGTGGTAAACCGAAAAAATCTGCGCGTACAGTGGGTGATGTGCTCGGTAAATACCATCCCCATGGTGATTCGGCATGTTATGAAGCCATGGTGTTGATGGCACAACCGTTTAGCTACCGTTATCCGTTTATCGAAGGTCAGGGCAACTGGGGTTCACCAGATGATCCTAAGTCCTTTGCTGCCATGCGTTATACCGAAGCTAAATTGTCGCAGTACAGTGAAGTATTATTGGCAGAATTGGGACAGGGCACTTGCGACTGGCAAGATAACTTTGATGGTTCATTAAAAGAACCTGTCAACTTACCAGCTCGCGTACCGAATATTCTCTTAAATGGCACCACGGGTATTGCAGTCGGTATGGCGACTGACATTCCACCGCATAACTTGCGTGAAGTGATTAAAGGCACCATTGCCCTGATTCGTAACCCCAATTTAAGCGATGAGAAAGTCGCAGAATATATTCCTGCGCCTGACTTACCCACCAAAGCTGAAATTATTACCCCACCGAGTGAATTACTTAAAATTCAGACCACAGGTCGTGGTAGTTACCGTATGCGTGCGGTGTACAGCATTGAAAAAAATGAAATTGTGATTACCGACTTGCCTTACCAAGTGTCAGGATCAAAAGTGATCACACAAATTGCCGATCAGATGCAAGCGAAAAAATTGCCGTTGGTTAGTGATGTCCGTGATGAATCGGATCATCAAAATCCAACACGACTGGTGATTGTACTTCGTTCAAATCGCATTGATGCAGAAGCGGTGATGAGTCATTTATTTGCCACCACTGACCTAGAGTCTAGCTATCGCGTCAATATGAATATGATTGGTGCAGATGGTCGTCCACAAGTGAAATCGATTCGACGTATCTTGTTGGAATGGATTGAAATTCGTAAAGGAACAGTCACGCGTCGCCTGCAATACCATTTAAATAAAATTGAAAAACGCCTGCACATTTTGGCTGGTTTACTCATCGCGTATCTAGATCTTGATACTGTGATTCGGATTATTCGCGAAGAAGACCACCCCAAAGCTGAATTGATCTCGCACTTTGGCATTGATGAAATTCAAGCCGAAGCCATTTTAGAATTGAAATTACGCCACTTGGCGAAATTAGAAGAAATGGAAATTCGCCGTGAACAAGAAGAACTGGAAGCCAAAGCTGCCATTATTCGTGAACAATTGGCGAATCCAGAATCTTTAAAAACCTTAATTATTAATGAACTTAAAGAAGATGCGAAACGTTTCGGTGATGATCGTCGTTCGCCAATCGTACAACGTGCCGAAGCAACGGCCATTAGCGAGCAAGATCTGATGCCTGCTGACCCTGTGACTGTCGTGTTGTCAGAAGCAGGTTGGATTCGCAGTGCGAAAGGTCATGATATCGATGCCGAGAACCTGAATTTCCGTGCGGGTGATCAGTACCGCAGTCATGCACAAGGCAAGTCTAATCAAAAAGTTTATATTTTGGATCAGACGGGACGCAGTTATGCATTGGCAATTAATAGTTTGCCTTCTGCCCGCGGTTTAGGTGAACCTTTAAGCTCTAAGCTTGCACCTGTCAGTGGGGTCGGTTTCCTTCAAGTGTTGATTGAAGAAGATGAAGCAGAAATTTTAGCCATGAGCACGAAGGGTTACGGCTTTAAGACTCAAGCCAAACAGCTTGATACCAATGCCAAAGCAGGTAAAGCCTTCCTGACCGTGCCTGAAGATGCCAAACCATTACCGTTATATCCTTTAAAGCACGCAACCCATTTGGCTCTATTAAGTTCGGCTGGGCGGTTACTGATTATCGATTTGTCAGAATTACCAATCCTGAACAAAGGTAAAGGTAATAAATTGATACAACTTGAAGATAAAGATCAAATTATATCTATGACAACCTTGAATTTAGATGAAATAATTCAAGTGGTTGCAGGGCAACAACAACTTAAAATAAAAGGTGATGATTTACAAAAATATATGGGCAAGCGTGCGACAAAAGGGCAACTGTTACCACGTGGATATCAAAAAGCAAATAGACTGTTGGTTCAGAGATAAAGCTAGCATGTATTTGTCGAAATAAGTTATATATGTGGTTGTGTTCGTGGAAATGGACACGGGAATGTGCATTAACAAGCTAAATAAATACACACAAACCCGAAAAAAAAGCTGCATATTTTAAGGACTATAGATTGGAGAGATTGGGATTATGGAAAAGATTTGGTTCGCTGAATACCGCAAGACAGGAATTCCTGAAACTGTAGAATTACCCCCAGAGAACACTTCTTTGGTAGATGTATTTGAGCGTAATTTCCAAAAATTTGGTTCACGTGATGCCTTTATCTTTATGGATAAAGCACTGACTTTTAGTGAACTTGACGAAGCGAGTCGTAAATTTGCTGTTTATCTACAAAGTTTAGGTTTGGCGAAAGGTTCTCGTGTAGCAGTCATGATGCCAAACGTTCTCCAATATCCAGTGGTTGCTCTAGGTGTATTGCGTGCGGGTCTGGTGCTCGTGAACGTTAACCCGTTATACACTGCGCGTGAGCTTGAACACCAATTAAATGATTCAGGTTCTGAAGTTTTAGTCATTATTGAAAACTTTGCTTCGGTTTATCAGAGTATTATCGGTAAAACACCAGTAAAACATGTCGTGGTTGCCTCTGTCGGTGACATGTTGGGTACTTTAAAAGGGACTTTAGTCAATTTTGTGTTGCGTTCAGTACGTAAGCAAATTCCTACATGGAATATTCCAGGTCATATCCGTTTTAATGCGGCAATGTCAAAAGTAAGCCCAAGCAACTATAAACGTCCAAATCTAACCCTCAGTGATACAGCTGTTTTACAGTACACTGGCGGTACTACGGGTGTTTCTAAAGGTGCAGAGTTAACGCATCGTAACCTTGTGGCTAACTTATTACAGTGTGATGGTATTTTCCAAAGTAAATTTGGTGCTCAAGATGGTCAGCCAGATGACCGTATTTTCTGTGCTTTACCGCTGTATCATATTTTCGCATTTATGGTTTGTGCCATGTACGGTATGTATAAAGGTCAAGCCAATGTTTTAATTCCGAACCCGCGTGATTTACCTGCGGTGATGAAAGAATTACGCAAGTATCAACCAACGTTCTTCCCAGCAGTGAATACATTATTCAATGCTTTGGTCAATAATGAAGAATTTAAACAGCTCGACCACAGCAAGCTTAAAATGGCTATGGGCGGTGGTATGGCTGTACTTCCATCGACTGCAGAAGCCTGGAAAAAAGTCACGGGTACGAACATCGTTGAAGGTTATGGCTTATCTGAAACTTCACCAGTTGCAACGGCAAATCCACCTGCTTCGGATGAATTCAGCGGTACGATTGGTATTCCATTACCATTAACTGACATTGCAATTTTAGATGATGATGGCAATCCAGTTGCATTGGGCGAGCAAGGTGAAATCTGTATTCGTGGTCCTCAGGTCATGAAAGGTTACTGGAACCGTCCAGATGAAACTGCCAAAGTGATGGTGAATGGTTTCTTCCGTACAGGTGACATTGGTGTAATGGATGATCGTGGTTACACCAAAATTGTTGACCGTAAGAAAGATATGATTTTAGTGTCTGGCTTTAACGTATATCCTTCAGAAATTGAAGAAGTGATTGCGAAGCATCCAAAAGTTCTTGAAGTGGCTGCAATTGGTGTACCTGATGAGAAATCAGGCGAAGTACCAAAACTATTTGTTGTGAAAAAAGATGCCTCTTTAACTACTGAAGAAGTTCTTGAATTTGCGAAAGAAAACTTAACAGGCTATAAACGCCCACGTTATGTTGAGTTTATGGAAGAATTACCAAAATCGAATGTAGGTAAAATTTTACGTAAAGATTTGCGTAAAACTGCATAAGATTCAACCTGTCTAAAAAAAGCGCCTTGGGGCGCTTTTTTTTATGCCATTCACTTATTTTTTCTTCATCAGCCAGCGATCAAAATAAGGACGGCCTACGCCTGCAATACCAATGAAAATAAAGATGGTGCCGAATTGGCGACTGAAACCTGAACGGTTAAAGCTACCATAACTCAGGAAATTATCTGCCAAACAATAAATAAGCGCAATCAATACCCAATGCCATAAGGGTAAGCGACGAATGCCCACAGCCCAAAATGCAACCCAGAGTAAAACAAAGGTACATACGGTCGACCAGATGTTCAGGTTGGCACAAATGACGGTCAGTAAAAAAGCAACAATGGGGAACACAATGGCGAGTACACGATCCATCTGCCGTTGATGTTGGCGTTGTTTTTCCAGTTCATCGAACAGTTTGTGTTGCTCAGCATTAAATGACATAGCTATTCCCGAATGACTTGGTAATCAAAACACTATATTTAACAAAAAATATTCTAGAATTGCCATGTTATGATAAGTCTTATTGCTTCCTCACGAGAACAAAATTAATGCAAAGCATTAGCGGTATTGTCTATCTCATCTTAATTGCATGTTTATTACCTTATGTCTTTAGTTTTATTGCCAGACTTACGAGTGGTTTTCAGGTTAGAGATAATCAATATCCGCGTGAGTTTTTAAACAAGGCAACAGGTATTGCTGCACGTGCCAATGCTGCACAACAAAATAGTTTTGAAGGATTACCTTTATTTATTGCTGCTGTTTTAATGGCGGAATATATGGTGGTATCCCAAGCCGTGATTATGACTTTTGGCATAGCCTATTTGGTCTTACGTGTCGTCTATGGGGTATGTTATTTGGCCAATTGGGCGACATTGCGTTCAATTGTCTGGTGTCTGTCCTTATTGTGTCCAATTTCACTGCTGATCTTGGTGATCAAACTCAGCTAATGAACGTGCATATTCCCTATTTTTACGGGGCAGATGTATAATCGCTCCGTGATTAAACCGAAGACCTTAATTTCGGTTTCAATATAATTTAAATCGTTAAAGAGTTGATGCTATGAGCTACAGCAATATCCCAGCGGGTAAAGATGCACCAAATGACATTTATGTCATCATTGAAATTCCTGCAAACGCAGCGCCAATCAAATATGAAATTGATAAAGATTCTGACGCTTTATTTGTAGACCGTTTCATGGGTACAGCAATGTTCTACCCTGCGAACTATGGTTATGTACCAAATACTTTGTCTGAAGATGGTGACCCGCTTGACGTGCTTGTTGTAACACCGCACCCAGTTGAGCCAGGTTCAGTGATTCGTTGCCGTCCTGTGGGTAAATTAAACATGGAAGATGATGGCGGTATTGATGCGAAATTAATCGCTGTACCACATGAAAAATTAACGCCAATTTATAAAGACATTCAGGAATATACTGATCTTCCTCCGCTTTTAATCCAGCAAGTGGAACATTTCTTTGCTCATTACAAAGATTTAGAGCCAGGAAAATGGGTGAAGTTAACAGGTTGGGAAGGTTCTGAAGTTGCTAAGCAAGAAGTGCTTAAAGCAATTGAAGCTGCAAAATAATTTCTAAGTAAAATAAGGGTTTAGATGAATTTATTTTTCTGAACCCATAAAAAACCTGCACATTGTGCAGGTTTTTTTAAATCTCTGAAAATGACTTCAAATTAGAAGAATTTTACAGGGACATCTAACCAGATACGCCATTCGTTGGTGTCACCAATGTATGCAGATTGGTAAGCATCGCTTGCACGATAATATGAGTGACGTAAACGTAAGCTTGCATCTTTAGCAAAACCAGATTGAACGGTATATTTCACTTGGTTAAAGAATTCACGTTCTTGAGCGCTGTCAGTTACATCTTTAACTTTGATATCCCAACCGTAAACATAAGCAGTTGTCCATGTTAAACCTGGAACATTCATACCTGCAAAGTTGTAAGTGTATTGGAGTTGAGCCGATTTTTCATCGTTACCAATAAAGTCAGAAAGGTAAGAGTTTGGTAGATAGATACTTTGACCACCATCAGCATTTTCACCGTAGTCATAACCAACATTACCACTGTTTTGTTGGTACGCTAACATTACATTATGGTTACCAGTATTGTAAGTACCAGAAACTGCCCAAATGTTGTTAGTTTTTTCTTCGCCTGCAATCATGCTATCAGCATAATCAGGAGCAACAGTACCAGTTGCTGAATATGTTTTAGCATTAGCATCAAACTTAGTGTGATAGCCACTGAAGTCGTATGTTAAAGAGCTATTATTTGCCAAAGCTTGTTTGTAGTTGGCATTCACATAATGGCGTTCAAGTGCATTTTTGCTGTCTAAGCCATAGTAAGATGCATTGATTTGATCATTAAACTTGTATTTTGCACCCCAAACCACTGCACGGTCTAAGTGACGACCATCAGTATTAATTTGGTCTGAATATTGGTCTTTAGTGAATTTACCCGCAGTTAATTCTAAACCGTTAATTTCACGGCTCGTTGCCAATACACCTTCAAAGTATTCTGGAACTAAACGAGCAGTATTACTTGCAAGTACTGGTAAGTCGAGTACTTGAGTACCGTAACGAACTTCAGTGTTAGAAATACGTGCTTTTACGATACCACCACCACGACCCCAGTGATCGTAAGTATCACCAGAGTTTTCTTTACCATTTAACGTTTCGCGTGGAATCATGTTGTTTCCAGCGTTTTTGTTATCTCCGATTTTGAATGAGCCATCACCAATGATGCCCACACCAAAACCGACAATACCTTGTGTATAGCCTGATTCGATTTTAACCATAGCAGTTTGAGCAGCTGAGCTTGTATCTGCTTTGCCATTTTTTTTGTCACGAGATAAATAACCAGTGCGGAACAACACTGATCCTTCAGCATCTTCTACAAATCCTTTTGCTTCACTTTGTTCGCTTGCATAAGCTGTAGTAATAAGGGCAGCCTGAATTAATACTGCTAATGTAAGTTTTTGCGCTTTTGGCATAAGAAACAACCTCAAAAAAGTTAGATTCAGAATTTCGTTTTTTGGCATAACTCGAAATTTTAATAAATTGTATAATTAATCTATAAAAAAGATAGATTTTTATTAATTTTATTTCATTCTTGTTACCAGCTACTTGACGAGATTACATTATTGTTGTTGGGAAATGGATAAGTATATTTTATACATAAGCCATTCATTCATAATAAAAATATATTTTATTAAATGGAAAATTTCCACTGTTTTTGTTTCGATCAAACAAAGAAAAATCACATTTTTCTTTGTTTATTTTTTCTTCAATATTGGCTTGATTGGCTATTTTGTATGCGAATTGTGTCTTGCTTTTATGAATAGATTTAATTTCTAAATGAAAATGAGAAATGTTTCATTTAGGTGCAGGGCAATTTCCTTTGAATGCCGAGCATATAATGTTGGAATAAATTGTGCTTCGCAGCATATTAAAAATTTGGGTGTGGTCAGTAATAGTGCGTGTATTTTGTACAACCTGTGGTGTGAAACTCTATTTTTGAACAGAAATGAAGCATTTTGAGCACTCAATCAAAACGGATTGATTCAAATTTTGCCAATCAAATGTGCTCTGAGCAGTAAAAGCCAAACAGAAATATGCATCATCGATCAATGACGTCTGGTTTCTGGCTAGAAATACCATGATTAAAGCGAATCTTGGTCTGTTGAAAAGAATGCGAATGCCATAAAGGGATGGGTCTTATACGACTTCAATGATTGGTAATCTCAAAATACAGCCTAGGTTTTTATTCAGCAATCAACCATCTTTGAAATAAACAATATAAAAATAATCAATGTTCTGCATGATGTGCCCATTGCCTTAATTAAAGCCTTTTAAATAAGTAACCATGCTAATGATCTAGGTCATTTCGAAGATCAATATGAATCAGTCTTATTGGAAAATTTTGATAAAAAGTAAAAAATAATTTTTATAAGTATCTGTTATTTATTGTTTTATATGAAATTTACGGTCTTTTTACGTTACAGATAGGTTGAGTCGTTTTATGGTATGGCCGATGAAGTTCAGAACTTTTTAGACACAGCGTATGGTTTATAAAACCCTATCACGATGCAAATTGATAGTTCAGCCTGAAGTTTCTCAATATTTGACAGCGAACAGCAACGTGACAAATATTTTTTAAAGTTGGCATAGCGCTTGCTAATACATTTCTGAGTTTATTAATTACAGCAAAACGTCGTAATTCGATGTGGGGGAACCTCAGAATGAAATTCACATTAAAAGTATTATCTATGGCGGTTGTTGCGGCGGCTTCAACATTTACCTTTGCAGATGATCAAGCAGCATCACCATTTGGTCTTTCTTTTAGCGGCAATGCAGCAGTAACAACAGACTATCGTTTCCGTGGATTGTCTCAAACTCAAAATGATCCAGCGGTTCAAGCAGGATTCACACTTGCACATGATTCAGGTATGTATTTTGGGCTTTGGGGTTCCAATGTAAACTTTGGTTCGGGGACCCCAAGTTTAGAACTAGATCCATCGTTGGGTTTTGCAACCACATTGGATAGCTTTGCCAGCAAACCTTTATTGGATGTGGGTGTGGTGTATTACAACTATCCAAGTGCAACTGACTTAAGTTGGGTTGAATTTTATGGCAAATTGACTTTCGCAAGTGTGTTGGCTGAAGGGGACAGCATTCTGACCAATGTGAACTTTACCAATGATTATGCAGGTGCAGATACAAACAGTTGGAATGTGAATGCAGGCTACGCTGTTCCATTTGGTTCAACAGGTTTTGGCGGTGTAGCAAGTGTGGGCTATACCGTTGTGGATGATGAAGACAAATATTCATTTGGCGGCGATGATAACTATGTAGATTGGAAAGTCGGTGTTAACTATGCATTTCAATCAATTTCTGGTGCAACGGCTGAATTAGCAGCGATAGGTACAAATATTGATACAGATGCTATGGATGATGCAACCGCTCGTGGCGTAGAAACAGGTGCAGTCTTTACCTTAACCAAAACATTCTAAATTTAAGGGTGTTAAAAAAACCTCTAGTTCTAAGAACTAGAGGTTTTTATTTGGAATTTAACCGTATTAAAGGCTTTGCTGCCGATACGATAGAGCTTCACTTAAATGTCCAGTTTGAATTTCAGCCGAATTTGCCAAGTCAGCAATGGTTCTGGCCACTCTCAAAACTCGATGATAAGCCCGCGCAGATAAATTTAAACGTTGTTGAGCCAATTCAAGCATTTTTTGGGTTTGCTCATTCAATCCTGCAAATTGTTCCAGTTGCTGTGGGTTCAAAGCATGATTTAAACAATTTTGTCGTTGAATTTGTTGCTCATAGGCTTGAGTCACACGATGACGTACTTGATCAGAATTTTCAGCAGGTGCATGTGCTTGTAATTCATGTACCGTAAGCGGTGGTACATCAATATGCAAATCTATGCGATCTAATAGAGGGCCAGAAATTCGATTTTGATAACGTTTGATGGCCTCTGTGGAACATTGACAACGTTGATCTTGATTAAACGCGTAGCCACATGGACAAGGATTCATGGCAGCGATTAACTGAAAATTGGCAGGATAAGTCATTTGACGAGATGCCCGAGAAATCACAATTTCTTTGGATTCTAAAGGCTGTCTAAGCACTTCTAAAACTTTGCGATCAAATTCAGGAAGTTCATCTAAAAACAGGACACCTAGATGCGCTAAAGTAATTTCGCCTGGTTTAGGTTGTGACCCTCCACCCACCAAGGCAATGGCCGAAGCGGTATGATGTGGCGCGCGAAAAGGGCGATGTCCAAAATGATGCTGCGTATTGGCAACAGAATAAATACTGGCTACTTCTAAATTTTCACTAGAACTGAGTGGTGGAAGAATACTGGGTAAACGCGATGCCAATAGTGTTTTACCTGTGCCTGGGGGACCACGAAACAGTAAGGAATGACCACCTGCTGCTGCAATTTCTAAAGCCCGCCGTGGACGAAGTTGCCCTTTCACATCAGCCAGATCAAATTTATAGCGATGTAAAGGTGAGTCGACAGGCTTTTGCACAGGAGATAACGGCTTGTGTTGGCTTAAGTGTTCGCTCACTTCTTTGAGATTTTTTGCTGCATACACGTCAAAATGGGGCAGTTGTGCTGCCTCCAATGCATTTTGTTCGGGCAAAACCAATTGGTGTTGCGCTTGCTGACACGCGATGGCAATACTCAAGGTTCCTGTGGTTGGGCGTAATTGACCATCTAGCGCCAATTCCCCAATAAATTCAAGATGATCGATATTTTGTTCTGGGAGTTGCCCAGACGCAATTAAAATGCCCAAGGCAATCGGTAAATCTAGGCGTGAACCATCTTTGGGCAAATCTGCCGGTGCAAGATTAATCGTGAGACGTTTACTGGGAAACTGAAAACCACTATTAATAATAGCTGAACGGACTCGATCTTTACTTTCCCGAACAGCAGCTTCTGCTAATCCTACAATGGTAAGTGATGGTAATCCTTGACTTAAATGAACTTCGACTTCAATCAGTGGGGCATGCAGCCCCAATAGCCCTCGCGTATTTATTTTTGCAAAAGACATGTTGTTGTTCCATTTTGGTGCGTTATTTTTGATCGTTATTGGTTTTTTATTGCACTAATAGTGTGCTTATTTTTTGTTCTGAATTTTTTGTTCGAGTGCTTCGACTTGGAGAAGTAATTCGGTTAAACGTTGATTGGCATTGTGAAGCGCAGTTTTCTGACGTTCAATTTCGTCACGAGAAACTAAATCCATTTTAGTGACAGCCTCATTTAATAAGGCTCTTAAATTATGTTCCAAATCAGTTTTTGGTTGTTCTACTTGTTCTAGAATGGCTTGTAATAAAGTTTCAATCATTGTTTTATCCATATTGCTGGAGAAGAGCGGGAGCAGTTTAGCATTGCTTCGACAGAGACTATAGTGCTATCGCAATAATCCTTGACACGATCTGGAAAAAATAGCCGACTTTTGGCTAAAAATCTCGAATATTAAAGACCTAAGCTTCGATTAAAAGACAAAAATAAGGTATAAATAGAGTTGTGTATCAGATTTTTATTTCCCTCAACCTTAGAAATCTTGGCACGAAAATTGAACATAAAACCTTACTGGTGAAAAAAGCCGAAGGAAAAACAAACATGAAGCTAGTAACTGCAATTGTAAAACCCTTTAAATTAGATGATGTGCGTGAAGCATTGTCAGAAATTGGTGTTCAAGGGATCACTGTAACAGAAGTCAAAGGTTTTGGCCGTCAAAAAGGTCATACTGAGCTGTATCGTGGTGCTGAGTATGTCGTTGATTTTCTTCCAAAAGTTAAAATTGAAATCGCAATTAGTGACGAAATGGTTGATGCAGTGATTGAATCGGTCACTCGTGTTGCGAGCACTGGAAAAATTGGTGACGGAAAAATCTTTGTGACTAACTTAGAGCAAGTGATCCGTATTCGTACAGGTGAAACAGGTCCAGATGCTGTTTAATTTGGCATAAAGTTTGCAGAGTATCGAGTAACTCGCAAAATTAGGTTGGGGGACACGAATGAAAAAAATGCTACTCGCGCTGAGTTTATCAGGCGCACTTTTAGGTGGTTCTGTTGCTTGGGCTGAAGAAGTAACAGCATCTGCTCCATCAGAAGAAGTCACAACAACAGTGGAAACGACTGCGGCGGCATCGCCAGATGTACAAGCAGTTGCGACACCTGCTCCAGCTGAAGAAGCTGCAGCTCCTGCGGCTGAAGAACCAACCCTCGATACGGGTGATACAGCTTGGATTTTAGTTTCTACCGCATTGGTCTTGTTAATGACCATTCCAGGTTTGGCACTTTTCTACGGTGGTATGGTTCGTAAGAAAAACGTTTTAAGCACCATGGCACACAGTTTTGTTGCTGCGGCCGTTGTGAGCCTTGCATGGGTAATTGTGGGTTATACACTTGCATTTACTGAAGGAAATGCCTTTATTGGTGGTTTTGATAAAATCATGCTGTCAGGGATTACCACCACAGCATTAACAGGCACAATTCCTGAAATTCTCTTTGTTATTTTCCAAATGACTTTTGCCATTATTACCGTTGCCATTATTAGTGGTTCCATTGCTGAACGGATGAAATTTGGGGCATTTGTGGCATTTATCGCGATCTGGGTAGTTGTGGTGTATGCGCCAATTACGCACTGGGTTTGGGGTGGCGGTTGGTTATTTAACGATGGCGCACTTGATTTTGCAGGCGGTACAGTCGTACATATTAACTCAGGTGTTGCCGGGCTAGTGGCTGCATACATGTTAGGTAAACGTATGGGGCTAGGTCGTGAATCTATGGCACCTCATAACCTGACATTAACGGTTCTTGGTGCAAGCCTTGTATGGGTCGGTTGGTTTGGTTTTAACGGCGGTTCAGCACTGGGTGCAAATGGTTCAGCAGGTTATGCACTGGTCACCACACAAGTTGCAGCAGCGGCAGCGGCAATCGCATGGTTAATTACTGAAAAAGTGGTACGCGGTAAAGCATCTGTACTGGGTGGTGCATCTGGTGCGGTAGCAGGTCTGGTCGTGATTACTCCTGCGGCTGGTTTTGTGACCGTTGGTGGCGCCTTGGCGATGGGTCTGATTGGTGGTGTAGTTTGTTTCTGGGGGATTACTGGTCTGAAACGTGCCCTTAAAGCAGATGACTCATTAGATGCTTTCGGTTTACACGGTGTTGGCGGTATTGTGGGGGCAATTCTCACAGCAGTCTTTGCCAGTGAATTCATCATGGGAGATAAAGCACCTGCAAATATGATGAGCCAATTGTGGGTTCAAATTGAAGGTGTACTTGCGACTATTGCTTACTCTGCAGTGTTAACTTTCGTGATCTTAAAAGTGATTGATGTGGTGATTGGTATTCGTGTAGAAGCTGATGATGAACGTATGGGTCTTGACTTAAGTCAACATGGCGAACGCATTGAATAGTTTTCTCGCGATATAATCAATATATTGTGTAAAACAGCCCGAAAGGGCTGTTTTTTTTCCATATCTAGCGTAATGCTCTACAAAAACCATAATTTTTGCTACACTCAGAATTCAAAAATGTTTTGTTTAATTCGACCGTCATGCATTGTCCTTTTTGCAACGCCGCAGACAGTAAAGTCATCGACTCGCGCTTAGCCGCTGAAGGCTGTCAAATCAGACGTCGCCGTGAATGTATTAGTTGCGGTGAGCGTTTTACCACATTTGAAAGTTATGAAGTGGTCATGCCACGTGTGATTAAATCAGACGGTAAAAATGAACCTTTTGATGAAGCCAAGCTACGCCGCTCGTTAATGCATGCGTTACAAAAGCGTCCCGTCACACAAGAACAAATTGAAGCTGTGTTGAGCGATATTCAGCTACATATTCGCCGTTTAGGAGAACGTGATGTGAAGTCACGCACTATCGGGGAAATTGTTATGCAAGCTTTATTTGCCTTGGATCATGTGGCTTATGTACGTTTTGCTTCGGTGTATCAGGACTTTCAGGACGTGGAAGCTTTTCGTCGTCAAATTGAACAAATGCAACAACGTGAACATGAATGAGTGTGCCCATGTCTGAGTTAAACCAAGACCAAGTTTGGATGCAGCGCGCTATTCGCTTAGCACAGCAGGGGCAATACTCCACCAAACCTAATCCGAATGTCGGTTGCGTGATTGTCAAAGATGGACAATTGGTCGGAGAGGGCTTTCATCCACGTGCAGGACAACCTCATGCGGAAGTGTTTGCCATGCGCCAAGCTGGTGATCAAGCACATGGTGCAACAGCTTATGTCACCTTAGAACCTTGTGCGCATTATGGCCGTACTCCACCTTGTGCCAAAGGCTTGGTTGACGCAGGAATTGCACAAGTTGTCGTTGCTTGTTCAGATCCTAATCCTTTAGTGGCAGGAAAAGGTATTCATATTCTTCAGGAAGCCGGTATTCAAGTCAGGACTGGGGTGTGTGAGGCTGAAGCCGCGACCTTGAATCGAGGCTTTCTCAAGGCGATGGCAACAGGTTTACCTTATGTGCGCTTGAAAGTTGCCTCCAGTTTGGACGGTCGAACCGCAATGGCATCAGGTGAATCGAAATGGATTACTGGCGCAGAGGCTCGATTGGATGTTCAGCACTGGCGTGCCATTTCAGGGGCAGTGATTACAGGCATTGATACGATTTTGGCAGATGACTGTTTATTAAATGTGCGTCAATTGCCAGACGTTGAAGATATCAATACGGTAGTGCAGCCCAAACGCGTTATTTTAGATCGACAAGGTCGCTTACCTTTAGATACCCAGATTTTACAACAGCCCGATACAGTCATGGTAATGGGACCTTTCCGTCCTGAACTGGCGCAGTTGGGCGTGATACAGTTAGAAATTCAATCTTTAGAAAGTTTGTTAAGAACCCTAAAAGATTTTCAAATTTACGATGTGTTGGTCGAAGCGGGCGCAACCTTATCCAGTGCTTTTCTCAAGCAGGCATTGGTTGATGAACTGATTAGTTATGTTGCACCCACCTTATTAGGTCAATCTGCACGTGCGATGTTTAATGCGGAATTTACGCATTTGGCAGAGCAACTTCGATTTAAGCTCATCGATGTTTCCCAAGTGGGAAATGATGTGCGCTTAAGGCTAACACCCATTCAAGAGTCTATATGAATCAAGAGTCTACGGTTTATCATAAACGACGTCACGCGGCACGGACCACAGACGAATACTTATTTCATCAATTGGTTCCTTATTTAGGAAACAAGCGTCGTTTATTACATCTGATTTTAGAGGCACTTGAGCAGACAGGAACCTTGAATGCCAAAGGTCGTTCGCCTATTTTTGCTGACTTTTTTGCAGGTAGTGGCGTGGTTTCCCGTTTGGCACGTCAGAATGGTTATCGTGTCATTGCCAATGACTGGGAACCTTATAGTCATGCCTTAAACCATGCCATTCTGGCCTGTACGGATGCGCCTGCATTTAAAGAGTTGGGCGGCTATCAAAAGGCGATTGATTATTTAAATCGGTTGCCAGAAGTGAAGGGTTGGGTCACACATAACCTGTGCCCACGCAATGATGAAATTTACGATCCCGCTCGTGACCGATTGTTCTTTAAACGTCGCAATGGTATGCGGATAGATGCAATTCGTCAGCAAATTGCCACTTGGCAAGCGCAAGGCGCGATTGACGATATAGAAATGAGTGCTTTGTTGGCGCCGTTGTTGTATTCAGCCAGTTTTGTCAGCAATACCAGTGGTGTCTTTAAAAGTTTTCATCATGGTTGGGGCGGTAAAACCCAAACAGCCTTGGAGCGTATTGAATCCTTGCTCTGGCTAACCCCAAGCCGTTTTTGTGAAATAGGCGATCCAAAACGCCCTGCCGCAGAAATGTGGTGTGTCGATGCACAGCATTTAGCCAATCAGATGAGTGGTTTTGAAGTGGATGTGGCGTATTTAGATCCACCGTATAACCAACATGCTTATAGCAGTAACTATCATGTGTTGAATGCGCTGACCTTATGGGATCAGGTGGATTTGCCAAGCCCAGACACCAAAGGCTTTAAGAGTGGAATTGACCGCGCGTGGCGTAAAGAGCGCCCGAGTCCTTACAATTCTTCTAAGTATGCCAAGGAAGCCTATGAAAAATTACTGTCGACCATCAATGCACGTTATATTCTGACCAGTTATTCAACCGATGGTAATATTGAAGCTGCCGATTTACTCAAAGCCAATCTTGAGCGTGGACGTGTCACGCTGTTAACCCAAGATGTCCCGCGTTATCGGGTCAGTAAGCAACGTCAGTCGGAGCGCGCACGTGTGTTGGAATTTATTGTGATTACCGACACTCATGCTAAATCTGGTCCGCCACTACGTCAGTTACTCGGTCAACTGTATCATTTCGCAGAATTGGGTGGAGTTGATACCTCAGGTGTAAGTACCCAGTTGGCATTGTGGTAAGTCCAAATTCAGGAAAGAGAAAAGATTATGTTTACAGGAATTATTGAAAGCCTTGGTCGAGTCGAAAGCTTGCAAAGTGTGGGCGGTGATGTACGTTTACGTATTCAAACGGATTTGGACATGTCAGATGTACATTTAGGTGATTCGATTGCCACCAATGGAATCTGCTTAACGGTGATTGAATGGGGCGATACGTGGTACGCCGCCGATGTTTCACGTGAAAGTTTGAATCGAACGACGTTGGGGCACTGGAAAGTTGGTCAACCAGTCAATGTAGAAAAAGCCATGTTGCCGACCACACGTTTTGGTGGGCATATTGTCAGTGGTCATGTGGACGCCGTGGGGGAGATTACCTTGGTGCGTGAAGATGCGCGTTCACTCTATTTTGAAGTCACTGCGCCCCTAGAAATTGCCAAGTATTTGGCCGAGAAAGGGTCGGTGACGGTGGATGGCATTAGTCTGACCATCAACCATTTACGCGGCAATATCATCAGCCTGAACTTAATTCCACATACGGCAGAACGGACCAATATTGGGACGTGGAAAACGGGTTCGAAAGTGAATTTGGAAGTCGATGTCTTGGCACGTTATATCGAACGTTTATTGTTGGGTGATAAAGCCGCAGAGACCCAAGCACAGTCAAAAATCAGTATGGATTTCTTGGCGGAAAATGGCTTTTTAAAATAAAAAGTATATATCGGATGCGAAAACAGCCTAAACTACAGGGCTGTTTTCGTTTCTATTCGAGTGAAATAAAGCACGTGATACTTAAATTGATTAGCGTAGATTTATGTAATGCTTGATTTTTTTCTAAATCTAGAACAAATGTTGCCGCTTCTATTGTCGCAGTATGGCGTCTGGATTTACGCCATTTTGTTTCTGATTATTTTTGCAGAAACGGGCTTTGTTTTTATGTTTTTTCTGCCTGGCGATAGTTTATTGATCGCTATAGGTGCTTTGTGCTCATCCTCTGCCATTATTCAGCTGCATAGCATGGGAACATTACTCATAATTGCCGCGATATTGGGTTATGCCGTAAATTATTATACGGGTAAAAAATTAGGCTTTAAGTATTTACACCGTCATTCACGTTGGATAAAGCCCGAGTATCTAAGTAAAACCAACCATTACTTTGTCAAACATGGTGGTAAGACCATTATTCTGGCGCGGTTTATTCCCTTTGTACGTTCATTTGCTCCTTTTGCTGCAGGTGCAGGCGAGATGAAACTTTCCCGTTTTATGTGGTACAACACCATTGGAAGTGTAATCTGGATTGGCGTTTTACTGAGTATTGGTTATGGCGCGGGCAATATCTTTTTTGCCACCCTTACGTTTATGGAGTGACCTGTTCAAACAAGTCACTCAACTTTACGGGACGAATATTTAAAGGTTAATGCTTAATAATGGTCACGACAGGTTCATCATGCCAAGTTGCACTGAATCCTTGTGGGGAGAGGCTAAAAAGTCCTTTTTCCGACTCGCGCGAGAGAAACACCGAAAGTGATTGAAAATCGGTGCGGCTAATCAGTAGTTTTTGAGCAGAAACAATCCATTGTTCGCCTGAATCGAGAGCAGCAATGCGGTGAGAAACGTGGTTCAGTAGGTCCATTTTTTCTTCCTAATTTATTGATATGTCAATTTTTGGCGTCAACACTTCAAAGTTTTGTTTTAAAGTGATGACCATATTGTGACATTTATGTGTCATTTTCATGACACACATCAAATTGAAGTAGAAAAATTAAACCGTTGGTTTTACATCAGAAAAATTAGAATTATGTAATATGTATTCAATTTCTTCTTGCGCTGCGGCACGCAATTTATTGCGGAATTTACTCACGGCTTGTTCAATGTGCGCTTCAGCTTCAAGTTCTAAACGTAAACGCACAGTTTCCAATTCAGACAAAATCTGTTGATCTGAAACATGCACCATGCCTGGAGCAAAGTCCAGATTTTGGTGACTATCATTGACGTGATAGCGTTCGGTATAGCGCAGCGTTTCTTGTTCAATATGCTGGCGCAAGGTGTCTAAAGTATGTGTTTGTTCAGCATATTGACGTTTTTCATCCGCAAAGAGTTGTTGCGCATAGTGTTCAGTTGCAGCCCGCTTATTGGCTAAGGATTGCTCTAAAGCCAATTGATGACGAACTCGCGCTTCTTCAATTAGGCGTGCTTTGAGATCGGCATAGGCTTGTTCAATGGTTTGTTGTGCTTGCTGTTGTGCTTTCTGATCTGCTGCGAGCCAGAGCTGTGTTTGTGTCTCGGGCTGTAATAAATCACAAATATGATTCAGATCATCCATAAATGTCTGACGTACAGCTTCAGGCGCTTCTAGCCAGCGCTGTTTAAAATCTGGACCGACATTTAATGCCACCATATTTCTCCCTAAGGTTGAACAGTTAAAGCTTGAAAGTTTGAGGTTCAATGCCTAAACGTCGATATTGTTTAAATTTTTCACGACCGAGCTGTTTAGCAGAATCATTATTTTCAATAATTTCTATAATTTGGCTAAATTCATGAAATTGATCAAGTGCCTGATTGTTAAAATTAAACACAATCCAATCATTTTCTGTGGGTAAGCGTGCCGAGATGCAGATACTGGCATGTTCTTGGTCAATACCATGTCCAATAAAGCTGGCTGCATCGAAACTCCATAAGCGTTCATCCAATTGCTGCTGCAATGCGGCATCGGGACAATACAGCCAAATCCGTTTGGGTTGACGCAGAATTTTACGACACAAACGGCAAGTACTTTCAACTTGCCGTTCTGGACTTTTTTCAAACAGATAAAAGCGAACTTTAGCCATTCGTGTTAACGCGGTTGGCTAAGAATTGCATTAACAATGGCACTGGACGTCCAGTTGCACCTTTGTTGCTGCCCGAAAGCCATGCTGTGCCTGCAATATCCAAATGTGCCCAACGATATTCACGGGTAAAACGTTGCAAGAAGCATGCAGCGGTCACTGCACCTGCTTTTGGACCACCAATGTTACCAATGTCGGCAAATGGTGAGTCGAGCTGCTCTTGATAATCATCAATCACAGGCATACGCCATACGCGGTCAAAGCTGGTCTGACCTGCGGCATTTAATTCAGCAGCGAGTTCATCATCTGGGGTAAACATGCCTGTTAAGACAGAACCTAAAGCCACCACACATGCACCTGTTAAGGTCGCAATATCAATCACCAATTCAGGGTTGAAGCGTTTGATATAGGTCAAGGTATCACAGAGCACCAAACGACCTTCGGCATCGGTATTTAAGATTTCAACCGTTTGACCACTCATACTGGTGACAATATCTCCAGGGCGGGTGGCATGACCAGACGGCATATTTTCTGCGGCGGCAATTGCACCCACCACATGAATGGGCAATTTTGCTTCACATAAAGCACGTAAGGTGCCAAGTACAGAGGCGGCACCACACATGTCGAATTTCATTTCGTCCATGCCTAGACCGGGTTTGAGTGAAATACCACCTGTGTCGAAAGTCACGCCTTTACCGACCAAAACAATCGGTGCTTGATCTGGTTGACCTTTGTATTCCAGAGTAATAATACGACCCGGGCGGTCTGAACCACGGCTGACTGCTAAAAAGGCAAACATGCCCAGATCGGCCATTTCCTGTTCATTGATCACGGTAACTTTGAGTTGCTCTGGGTATTGCTGTGCCAAAGCTAAAGCTTGATCGGCTAAATATTCAGGGAAACAGATATTGCCCGGACGGTTACCTAAGTCACGTGCATAATCCTGACCTGATTGAATGGCTTGAATCAGGCCTAACTGTGAATGATTTAAAGGACTTTGCGCAGCAATAAGTCCAATTTCATTGAGTAAAAATTCATTCTTTTTCGATTTAAATTCATCATAGCCATAAGTTGCTTGAGTGAGGCTTAAGGCAAATAAATAATGCAAGGCTTCAGGTAAAGCATTCAGATCAACTTGAATCTGCTGATATTTTTTTTGTGAAGATTTGATAATGCTTTGTGCAATTTTTGCTAATTTTGCAGGTTGCAAATCTTCAACTTTGTCGAGTCCAATTAGAACCGTGTGAGCAAATCCGGGAATCTTTGCCAAGAGTGGTAAAGTTTCGTTGAATCCAGCTTTAAATTGCGTGGCTTGTACAATCTGTTCTAAGTCATTGATTTGATATGTTGATGCGATCTGAGCAAGCTGAGCATTGTCGGCTAAAATGAATAAAGCCTGATCGGTAGCGGGAGTGGGTAGAGCGGTATTCAAGCTGAGTTTCATAGGGGGTCTTCACGCCTTTGAGGGTTTTAAGTCATTCAGCCATTGAAACATTTTTATGGTTCGAGTTTCAATGCAGAAGCAGGGGAATAGGTTTTATATTTTTAACATTCGGGTAAACTAACGGTAGTTTTTACTCTTTTTGAAATTGGAAGAATCAATTTGATTATTCGGCGTTATTTAGTCAAGCAAGTGGTGTCTAATTCATTGGTTGTGATTGGCTTATTGACCTTAATCATGATGGGCGGCCGATTAATCAAGTATTTCGGTGTCGCTGCTCAAGGTCGTTTAGATGCGAGTATTTTATTCAGCATCATCGGTTATCGTTTGCCTGAGTTTTTAACGCTGATTTTTCCTTTGGGATTTTTTATTGGTCTGATGCTGGTGTTTGGTCGTTTATATGTCGATCATGAAATGGCTGTCCTGAACGGAAGTGGCGTCAGCCGACATCAATTGGCACGCATGCTGATTCCATTGACCTTGGTATTTATGCTGTTACAGGGTGTGTTAATGCTCTGGATGTCACCTTGGGGCCTACGTCAGTTTGAACAACTGACCACCAGTCAGGCAGTACGTACGGGTTTCGATTTGGTTCGCCCTAAAGAGTTTATTTCTTCGGGTCGATATACCATCTATGCCGGCGATTTATCAGAAGATCGGCGAAATCTGAAAGATATTTTCTTTTATCAACGTGCAGAAAAAGAAGGTAAGCCAGACGTCATGATTCTGGCAAAAGAAGCAACACGTGTTGAAGTGGCGAATGACAGCGCCAATGTGGTCGATTTGATCCAAGGTCGTCGTTATGAAATCTATTCAGGTCAACCAAAATATACCCAAGCCGAATTTCAAAGTTATCGCTTGCGTTTAGAAAATGATAAAGAAGCTAAATTCGAAAGTGCTGAAGTCGAGGCATTAACCACGAGTAAGTTATGGCAAAACCGTAATGACCCAACTGTTGCCAGCGAGTTGGGTTGGCGGATGTTTGTTCCACTGGTCATGATTGTGGCATTAGCATTGGCTGTGGCTTTGTCTGAAGTGAGCCCACGTCAGGGACGTTATTTAAAACTGTTTCCTGCACTGTTGATTTTTGCCAGCCTAATTGTCGCGATGATGGCGATAAAAACCCGTGTCAGCAAACAGGAAATTGGAATTTGGGCCTATCCGTTGGTGCTCTTTGTCTATGCAATGGCAGCCGCGATTTTCTCGCGTAAGCAAAAACTAGCTCCAAAAATTAAGAAGCAGATTCAGCGAGTGAGGTCTTAAAATGTTTGCACGTCGTATTGTCGCGAAACATGTGACTAAGACCACAGCCTATGCCATGTTGGGGGCGACAGCGGTCTTGTCGGTATTACAAATTCTATTTACCTATTTGGGGGAATTAAGTGAGCTGAATGACACCTATACCGCTTGGCAGGCTCTGATTTATGTCTTATGGGGTGCACCACGCTATCTGTATGAGATTTTACCGATTGCTGCTTTAATTGGAGCGGTATTGGGCTTAGGCACCATGGCATCTAACAGTGAATTGATTGTGATGCGTTCCATCGGGATTAGTTTGTGGCGTATTGTGGGCTGGGTGATTCGTTCAGCTTTAATTCTGGTGATTTTATCCTTCGTATTAAGCGAATGGGTCATCCCCTATACCAATGAACAGGCCAAGAGTGTGAAAAGCCATCGTAGTGTGGCAGCTCTGGGCGAAGTAAAAGGCTATTGGACGCGTGAAGGGCAGCGCTTTATTTATATTGATTATGCCAACTCAAAAGGTCAATTGCGTAATATTCAAGTGGTCGATTTTGATCAAGAATACCGTTTAAATAGTGTATTAGATGCTGAACAAGGACAATTTGTTCAAGATGGTCGTTGGAATTTAAAAGACACTGAACAGGTAGAAATTCAGGATGCAGGCAATGCGGTCAAACGCGATGCAGTACAACAACCCTTGGCTTTGGCATTACAACCGAAATATGTCCATATGGTCACTATTGATCCTGAAGATTTATCGCCGAGTCAATTGGTCAGCTTTATGAGTTATATGCATGAATATAGCCAAGTGCCTAAAACCTACCAATTGGCATTCTGGCAAAAAGTGGGTTCGCCATTTGCTTTAATCGCGCTGGTCTTGATTGCCTGTTCTTTTATTTTTGGACCATTACGTCAACAATCGATGGGCTTTCGTTTGGTGATTGCTTTATTTATTGGACTTGGTTTCTTTTATTTACAGGATTTTCTGGGTTATGCCAGTTTGGTGTATAGCCCGTCACCCGCTTGGTTTGTATTCGTACCAATTGTCTTTATGTTTGTGGTGGGTGGCTATTTATTGCGCCGTGCACGCTAAGAATTTGTACAGATCGGAGAAAACAATCTGTACAAGTGAGTTTAACCCTGTCGCATACATGGAGTCTTGAACGAAAATTCGGTAAGATATAGCGACCAATTTATAGACAAGAGTGTAAATCATGACGGATGCAACTGCCGGCAAAGTCCCCCACGTATTGGTAATTATGGATGGTATTGGACACCGTGAAGCGGTTAAAGATAATGCCTTCCTTGCAGCACAACGACCAAACTTGACTGCTATGCAACAAAAGCATCCGCATGGATTAATCTCTGGTTCTGGTGAAGATGTTGGCTTGCCAGATGGACAAATGGGTAACTCAGAAGTCGGTCATATGAATTTGGGTGCAGGCCGTGTGCTGTATCAAGATTTTACCCGAATTACCAAAGACATCCGTACAGGTGCTTTTTTTGAACAGCGAGTATTGATCGATGCAGTTGAAAAAGCCAAAGCCGCTCAAGGTGCAGTCCACATTATGGGCTTACTCTCCGAAGGTGGTGTACATTCACACCAAGACCATATTGTGGCAATGGCAGAGCTAGCACTCAAACGTGGCGTTCAAGTATATTTACATGCCTTCTTGGATGGCCGTGATACTCCACCTAAAAGCGCGCAGCCGTCATTAGAAAAACTCGATGCTTTATTTGCGCAATATCCAAATCAAGGGCGTATTGCCACTATGATTGGTCGTTACTATGCCATGGATCGTGATAACCGTTGGGATCGCGTGGAACAAGCCTATCGTTTATTGACAGAAGGTGAGGCGGTTCGTACGGCTGCAACGGCAGTTGAAGGTTTGGAGCAAGCATACGCAGCCGATGAATCTGATGAATTTGTCAAAGCGACACGCATTGGTGATGTGGCTAAAGTTCAAGACGGTGACAGCATTGTCTTTATGAACTTCCGTGCTGACCGTGCGCGTGAAATTACCAAAGCCTTTGTAGAGCAAGATTTTGCTGGCTTCGAACGTAAAGTTGTGCCGAATTTGTCGATGTTCGTGATGTTAACGCGTTATCAAGCGACCATTGATGCCCCTGTGGCTTATATGCCTGAAGCATTGCATAACTCATTGGGTGAATACCTTTCTAATTTAGGTAAAACACAGTTGCGTATTGCTGAAACGGAGAAATATGCGCACGTAACTTTCTTCTTTAGTGGTGGTCGTGAAGACGAATATCCTGGTGAAAAACGTATTTTAATCCCATCACCAAATGTTGCGACTTATGATTTAAAACCAGAAATGAGCGCTTATGAAGTGACTGATGAGTTGGTCGCGGCGATTAATTCGGGTGAATATGATCTGTTGGTGGTGAACTATGCCAATGGTGACATGGTGGGGCATACTGGTGTATTCCAAGCAGCAGTGAAAGCTGTAGAAGCGGTGGATACCTGTTTGGGGCGTGTGTACGATGCTGTGATGGCAAACAAAGGCCATATGCTGATTACTGCCGATCATGGTAATGTGGAGCAAATGCAGGACTATGTGAGCGGGCAAGTGCATACTCAACATACAACAGAATTGGTCCCATTTATTTATGTGGGTCCAACCCAAGCCACTATTGCGGAAGGTGGTGTGTTAGCGGATGTTGCACCAACCTTGTTAAATTTGATGCAATTGCCTGTTCCAGCAGAAATGCAAGGTCGTAATCTTATTACCCTACAAGCCTAAGTCGGCTTTTCACAGGTGAATCAATGACACAACACTTGAAATTTGTTATTCCCTTAACAGCGTTATTCATGTGTTGTGGACCTGCAATTGGGGCAGTGAATGAGACTGACACTGCTCCAGATTTTGATGAAGTCGAACAAAGTTATCCTGAAGTCCCTGTTGAATCGATTCAGCAGTTTGTGCAGATTTATGGCATTGTCAAAGACAATTACGTCGATAATAAAAACGATGAACAACTTTTCCAACAAGCCATTCAGGGTTTGGTGAGTGGTTTAGACCGTTATTCTCGTTATTTATCGCCCGAAGATTATAAGCAGTTGGTGCAATATACCGATGGTGACTTGGCTTCGGTCGATTTTAGTTTAAGTTATGACAATCAGCGTCAATGGACCATTCAAGGACTCAAGCCGGAAGCCGATGCCTATAAGCAAGGCTTACGTAATGGCGTTTCTGTTTTCAAAATTGATGATCAAGAATTAAGAAAGCTGAACCGTGAACAGGTCAATGCTTTGTTGTATGGTGCAATTGGCTCGCCTTTAAGTGTGCAATTGGGGCAGAACACCAAGCCCATCAGTTTGGTTCGGACCAAGAAAATTGAAACAGACATTGAGGCACAACTGCTACATAATCAAGTGCTGTTGCTTAAAGTTCGCGTGTTTCAACAAGATACAGCCAATGAAATTAAGCGTTTAATTGAAGAAAACAACCCATCCCGTCTTAAGGCGGTGCTGATTGATTTACGAAATAATCCCGGTGGTTTATTGTCTGCAGCGGTGGAAACGGCGGATTTATTTTTAAATCAGGGCATTATTGTCACCACCAAAAGTCGCTCAGAAGGTAATCAGCAATTTCAAGCTTTACCTAGCTCGGAATTTCAGAATCTGAAAGTTGGTGTATTAATTAATGCTCGATCTGCATCTGCAGCAGAAGTTTTTACGGCCGCGATGAAAGAGCATCGTCGTGCTTGGGTGATTGGGGAAAAAAGTTATGGTAAAGGTGTGGTCCAGAAACTGTTTCCATTGTCGAATGGTACTGCGCTACAAATGACGGTCTCTCATTATTACACCCCATCAGGGAAGATGATTGAAGGCATTGGCATTCAACCCGATCAGCAATATCCCTTGCAACATGATATGAAGGAAGAGACCTATCTAGAGCATGCTGCAGAGATCATTGCTAATCGCCGTTAATTATTCATCAGTATCCAGTCCAAACTTTTTCAGGCGATAACGCAAAGAGCGGAAGGACATCCCCAGTTTTTTGGCAGCCAAAGTACGATTCCAATGCGTAATATTCAATGCATTGAGCAGAATCTCTTTTTCAATATTTTCTAGATACAGTTCTAATCCTTCATCAGGCAATTTTCGAGGCACTAGGGTTAATTCTGAAGGCGTTGTCAGCATTTGCTCAATCGACGATACTGGTACGTGGATGCTGCGACGTAAGGGTGCACTTTGTAAATGCTGAATATCAATATAGTCTTCATCACTTAACGTAATGGCACGCTCGATGATATTGCGCAGTTCACGGACATTGCCTGGATAGTATTGTGCCAATAAAAAATCTTTCGCACGTGTGGTTAATGCTTTGACTTCAATTTCCCATTCACGACAGACTTTGTGAATAAAATGTTGCGCGAGAATTAAAATATCCTGACCGCGTTCGCGTAATGGCGGTAGAACCAGATCCATCACATGAATACGGAAAAATAGGTCTTGTCGGAATTTACCTTGCTGAACCAGTGATTCTAAGTCTTGGTGGCTGGCACTGATCACACGGAAATCGACATCAATTTCAGTATCTGAGCCAATTGGACGAATGGTTTTTTCCTGCACTGCACGGAGCAATTTGACTTGCATATTCAAAGGCAGTTCGGCAATTTCATCTAAAAATAAACTACCGCCATGTGCAGATTGAATCAAACCTTGTTTATCTTGAGTTGCGCCAGTAAAGCTGCCTTTTTTGTGTCCAAACAACTCACTTTCGAGCAGGTCTGAAGGAATAGCGCCACAGTTAATGGCAATAAAAGGGCCTTCGTTGCGATTACTGAGGCGATGAACCAAGTTCGCCACAACTTCTTTGCCTGTACCAGATTCACCTGTAATAAACACGGGAGCTTGTGAGCGAGCGATCTTCTTTAAGGTGACACGGAGTTGTTGGATAGGTACAGACTGACCAATCAGCATGCGTTGTTCAAGTGCATCTTCGCTAGAAGCCTGTTGCTGCACAGGATTGTTCAGAGCTTTCTGTAAGAGCTGTTCAAGATGGGTTTGTTTAATCGGTTTACTGACAAAGTCAAAAGCCCCTGCTTTGAGTGCGGCAATCGCAATGTCCATATTGCCATAGGCCGTCAGCACTGCGACAGGTAACTGCGGATATCGTTGAGAAATTTCCTCAACCAATTCCAAGCCACTCCCGTCAGGGAGATTTAAATCCGTAAAACAAACATCATAGTGATGTTCAGACAACATTTTTTTGGCCTGTGTTAAACGATAAGCCACATGCGTCTCGATTCCCATACGGCTCAGCATCATTTGCATCAGCGTACATAGGTCTTCTTCGTCATCTACAAATAAAACGAGTGGTTGTTGCGCCACTATAACACCCCAGTAAAAATTGAATTATTAAGTTAGCTGTCGGCATTGAATGCGAAAGCAAGCTCCCTGTTGTTGTTCTACATAGCTTAAGAGGGCTTGATTGGCCTCGCAAAAGCTATGTGATAGATATAATCCTAAACCTGTTCCTGTAATCGCGGTACTAAAGAACGGTTGAAACAGGTGGGCTTGATCGTGAATCGCCACGCCTTCCCCAAAATCACACACATCAATGTGAATGTTTTTATCCTGCGTATAGCAGTGGAGTTCTATTGTACTGCGTTCAGGTGAATTATGTCGGATTGCATTGCGAATTAAATTAATTAATACCTGTCTAAATTGTGCTTCATCAAAGTTTAAACTGAGCTTTGGGGCAATATGACATAAAATTTTAGTCTTAAGATCGGGTAGGTCTTCTTGAATAAAAATCGGGATAAAATGATCTAATTGTATGCTAATCGGTTGAGTGCCTTGATTACGGACCATACTTAAAGTGTCTTGCACAATTTTGTCAATCCGCTTGGTTTGCTTGCTAATCATTTGGCTCAGCGTTTGCTGTTGATCAACCGTACTGTGCGGCAGTAATTCATTGGCTTGAACAATGGCTGCCAAGGGGTTACGAATTTCATGCGCAATACTGGCAGAGAGCTGCCCCAACGCAGCCAATTTTAATTGTTGTACCTGTTGATTCATTTTTTGCCCATCTTGAATGACCAAAAGCGTCAGTACCTGTTGAGGGACAATCAGTTTCTGCACTTCAATATGCAAATGATAGCGACTGAGCTGAGATTCAAACTGAAATTTTTCCCCGTTTTGCACCTGATCAAAGTCCAGTAACTCAAATAAATCGGGTTGTAGTTTATACAGCGGATATTTATCAAAGGCGTAAAATGGCGCAATGCCCAGTAAAGCACAGGCAGCGGGGTTGCTTAAAACAATATGGCAGTTTTCATCTAAGACCAAATAGCCAGTTTCAATTTGTTCCAAGATATAGCGGTTAATGTTTTGCAGACGTTTCAGTTCTTGTGATTGGGAAAAATTGACATGATCGAGCAGTTGGAAACGACGAACTGCAATTTGTCCACAGGTATAAAAGACAAAAAATAAAACCGCCAAGATCACACTATTCCCCAGATTCTGGAATGAATGTTGGGTCAGAAAGTTGATCAAGAATTGTTGATAGATCACAGCAATCACCGCAATTAGCGTAATAATTAAGGCTTTTTGCGTATTGAGGAGTAACGAAGCTGCAAAAATGGTGGTTAAGAACAGGATACTGATACTTAAATTCGGACCATTGGTGGCGATGGTGAGTAGGCTTAAGGCAACAACATCGACAATGAAAATGAATGCGAACTGCTGAGGAATATGCTGTTTAAAATGCTTCAGATTAAAAAATTGTACGCAGTTAATGAAAAAATAGCCCCAGAGCACATAAAAATACAGTTGGGGAAATTCGTAGTTGGTTGAGAGTTCATCTTGGGTCAGAATAAAAATGAGGACCAGACAACTGGTGATCAATAAGCGGTAAGCGGCATACCACAGCCCAAAAAAGTATTGATTTAATTCGAAATATTGGGAATGTTGCATGCTGCAAACCGATTAGATGATGAAAGTTTTTGTTATTTAAGGTTTGATTAGACCATAACGAATGGCTAGATGTGTCAGTTTGACATCGCTATCAATGTTTAATTTTTCAAAAATACGGTAGCGATAAGTATTGACTGTTTTTACGCTGACAAAGAGCTTATCCGCAATTTCTTGTGCGCTGATACAATTCACCACCATCATGGCAACTTGCATTTCGCGTTCAGACAGAGCGTCAAATGGTGATTGTTGCGTGTCGGATAAATAAGAGCTTGCGAGTTGCTCTGCAATATCGGCACTAAAGTATTTGCCCCCTTGCATGACTTTATTAATGGCACGAACCATTTCACTGACAGGAGCACCTTTGGTGATATAGCCTTTGGCACCAGCTTTCAATAACAATGATGGGTAGGGTTCTTCGGCCAAACCACTCACAGCCAAAACTTTGGTTTCAGGTGCAGTTTGTAATAAGCGGCGAGTGGTTTCTACGCCACCAATACCTGGCATGTTCACATCCAGCAAAACCACATTAGGGTGATGTTGGCGAACGAGGTTAATTGCTTCTTCACCAGATTCCGCCTGACCGATGACTTGTACATCTGCATGATCTTCTAGCATACGGCAAATACCAGTACGGACTAATTCATGGTCATCCACCACTAAAACTGTAATCACCGATTTCTCCCTCTGGCTAAAAAAATTACATCATTTTTGTTACATAAAGCAAAATAAGCTTGCAATGAAACGACAAAATTAGCAATCCTATTCTTATTCCGAAATTAAAAGTTTTGCACAATAGCGTGAACGCAAAATTCCCGTTGCTGTGTAAATGTAAGGCATATTTGAGGTAATACGCAAATGTATCTTACCTCCCTGAGTTGAGTAAACGATTGTGAAAAATTCTAAGAAGTCATTCATGCATGTGTTGAGTATGTCTATTCTACTCAGCCTGAGTTCAACAAGCTTTGCTGAACTCGTCATTAATCCTTCCTCGGGGAGTGTTGGTCAGGCTTCAATGAACTGGTCTTCAGAGGAAGCGAGTCAATTATTAAATAGTGATGTTTCTTCACTCGTTGAGGAAGTGTCTCCGCAAGGATCAGCCAAAGTGACCACGACGGTTCGCAGCTCAAATGGGGTACCTTCCTATTCTGCACCGAAAACGGTTCGTATTATTGATACCTCTGCGGGTTATAGCAGTCAACCTTCTGTAAGTGCCCGTGCAGCGCTGGTCATGGATGCACAAACAGGTGAGGTGCTCTATAGTAAAAATACCAATGCTGCATTACCGATTGCTTCAATTACTAAATTAATGACAGCAGTAGTCATTGCCGATGCACGTTTAGACATGTCTGAGGAAATTACCCTACAGTCGGTCGATTTTGCAGGAGCAGGCGGTAAAAATTCGAGTTCAACGCTACGTGCAGGGGATAGCATGAACCGTGCAGAAGCGTTGCTTTTTGCTTTAATGAAATCGGAAAATCCAGCGGCAGCAGCGTTAGCGCGAACGTATCCAGGAGGACGTAGTGCTTTCATTTCTGCAATGAATGCGAAGGCACGTGCATTGGGCATGAGCTCGACACATTATGTTGAATCTACAGGCTTAGATCCACACAACGTTGCGTCGGCACGTGACTTGGGTATTTTAGTCAGCACCGCATCGCAATACGGTTTAATTCGTCAGTTTTCAACCACAGCCAGTTATGATTTTAATCTCGGTTATCGGATGTTAAAGTCTAATAATACAAATGCCCTAGTTCGTAATGGTGGTTGGAATATCAACTTGTCTAAAACAGGTTATATTAACGAAGCAGGGCGTTGTGTAGTCATGCATACTACCCTGAATTCACGTCCGGCAGTCGTGGTTATTCTAGGTGCAAGCACATCTCAAAGTCGAACTGAAGATGCGACCCGTTTAATGACGTGGGCAAGTCAGTTACCAAAACGAATTTAATTTCTATCTTAAAAAAAACTCTTCTTGATGAAGAGTTTTTTTATGCCTATGGGCTGCGACACAACTTGTCTTAAAGATGAGTTTTTGACTATTTTTTGTATGTGGAATGCGTATGATAGCGGAATAACAAGATAACGACTGGGTCTGACTATGAATGCGATGCAACATGCTCGAATTTCAGCAAAACGTTGGGGTGGAGAGCCAGAAGATTATTATGAATTACATGCATTTATTGATAGTACAAAAAGTTTATGTAGTGACGCTCGGCATCGAATTTTACATACCTTGTGGGGAATAAATTCAGTTGTGATCCCGATATTTGGTCATAGTGTTCAGAACAGTGCGGGCAAATCGATTGACATAAAAGACTTATGTGAACGTGATCATTTATTGGTAGATTATCAGCAGCGTTTTATTCCTACTTTAAGTGACTTTGTTCATGCTATTGATGCAAGCCGATTACCTCAAAATTTAGAACGGCATTTAGAACAATTACACCAAGTCTACGCTCAAAACCCAATTGCATCCCAATTAATGCTTTCACCTTTGGCACAAACAGGGAAGTTGTATTCTTTACTTTTTACGCATAACAGTTGGTTTATTTACGATATTTTACCGCGAATAGGTGTATTACCGAATTTACAGAATATTGTCTATAGTCCAGATGACATCTTCCACGCGATGCAGTTTGAATTGTGGATGGATAATGGCATGGCAATTCCGCAAAGTGCGCAAGCATTACATCAAAGAAAACAACAAAGCTTCGTTTAAGCGTGGCTAAAAAATCAGGAGATGAATATGACCACCTATGTTATTCGTGCAAAATACTTCGGCTATAACGATGAAGTTTTTTATGTCGCAGGCAATCGGATTAGCAATGTTTTTCAAGATCAGGCTGAAGCCGAAGCGGCTTATCAGAGGCTGGAGGTTGAGGGTGCACGAGATTTTGCTTTGTACGAGGTAGAATCTTTATTTGATGAAGATGAAGCCACGTTAAAACAATTGGATGACTTTGTTTTTTCACATTGTGGTGAGCATATTTACCAAGATGGGGAAGTTTCTCGGGATGTGCTGCCAAGTAGTCTGAGTGATGCGGATACTTATAGCTTCGTACAAATGGCTGAAATGCAAAAATTTCAACTGGTTAGCTTTGAACATGAAGTTAAGTTCTATGGTTTATGGTCGACCAAGAAACAGCAATGGCTTGAAGAGCATGACGAGTTTTTTGCAGGACTCATTTATGCTGAAAGCCCAGAATTACTCAAAGGCAAAATTGAATCTATCTTTGCGGATTACGATTATTCGGATATTCAATTAGCAGGTTCATTGGAGTCTTTATCGGAGCAGCCTATTTTATTAACAGCACTCATTCAGGCTGAGTACGGCTTAAGTTATGATGAAGATAAGCAAATTTTAAACATTGCCCTGTGGCAAAATGAGGCTTTATACGCAGTGAATGCTTTGCTCAAACACCCTTTATTTGAGATTAAGCAAATTGAGTTAGAAGAAATTCAGCGTCTGGAAAAAGAACTCGCAAAAATGCATAGTTATGATGAAGATTATGAATATGAAGAATAAAATCATTATCTAGCCAATAAAAAACCAGTTGCAAGCAACTGGTTTTTTTAGTGCAAGTAGAAACTTACATATTTGAAAGAATCGAGTCTTTAACTTGAGACATCGTTGCATCAATAGACAACATTACGGCATCAGCACATTGTTTGATGGCGGTGTCTGGATCTTTTAAGCCATTGCCCGTTACAGTACACACGATCACAGAACCTTCAGCAATTTTACCCGCTTTAATATCACGGATTGCACCACCGATAGAGGCAGCAGAAGCTGGCTCTACAAAGACACCTTCATACATAGAAAGCAAACGTTGTGCTTCTAAAATTTCAGCATCAGCAAGTTCATCAAACCAACCTTTAGAGTCACGTACCACCGCTTTGGCATGGTTCCAGCTTTGTGGGTTACCAATACGAATGGCAGTTGCAACCGTTTCAGGATGTTCAACTGGTGCACCACGTAAGAAAGGTGCAGCGCCATCAGCTTGATAGCCGACCATGATCGGTAAGCCTTCTGGTTTAGGACCTGTGAATTGATCTGTCGCAGCATCGTAAATGACTTGTTCAAACTGATCCGCAGGCTGGTTTGCTACAGCTTCGGTATAACCCATCCAGTGTGCCGTGATATTTCCTGCATTACCTACAGGTAAGCAGTGATAGTCTGGTGCACGACCCAAAGCTTCTACGATTTCGTAAGCAATGGTTTTTTGACCTTGTAAACGGTATGGGTTAATCGAGTTAACAATGGTCACAGGTGCTTGATCAGCAACTTCTTTTACAAGACGCATACCATCGTCAAAGTTACCGCGAATTTGCATGGTGATCGCACCGTACATCATGGCTTGCGCCATTTTGCCCATGGCAATTTTGCCTTCAGGAATTAACACAAAGGCTTTGATGCCAGCACGTGCGGCATACGCTGCCGCAGCAGCAGAAGTATTGCCTGTAGATGCACAGATAATTGCTTTTGAACCGTCTTCAACCGCTTTGGTCACAGCCATAGTCATGCCGCGGTCTTTGAATGAGCCTGTCGGGTTCAAGCCTTCATACTTCACATAAATTTCAACATCTTTACCAATAATACGTGGAATGTTCTCCAGCTTAATGAGCGGAGTATTACCTTCGCCCAAAGAGATTCCACGAGTAGTAGCAGACACTGGTAAACGGTCACGATAACGGTCAACTAAACCAGTATAACGATTGGCATTCGACATGATGATGTTCCAATTATGGGTAGAGCTTGGTAAGGGGGAATTGCCCCCTCGACCCGATTAATTATCAAGCGATTCTAAACGAATTCGCACAATTTCGCCATGAATAACTGGCAAGGCTTGGATTTGCTGCAAGGCTTCATCCATCTTCGATTCAACCACTGGATCGGTCAAAATCACGATTGGAATCAGGTCTTTTAAGCGAGACTGTTGCATAATGGCATCAATACTAATGCCTGCACGACTTAAAATCGTGGTGACATCAGCGAGTACACCAGTTTGGTCTTCGGCATTTAAACGAATGTAGTATCCAGTCGTCATTTCTTCACGACTTAAAATTGGCATGTCGGTTAATGCTTCAAATGCCAATTGAGGAATTGTACCTGCACCATCTTCGGTATAAGAAATATCACGTACGATATCGATCACATCGGCAACGACCGCAGAAGCTGTAGGACCAGCGCCGGCACCTGCCCCGTAATACAAGGTTGGGCCGACAGCATGTGCTTGTACCAAGACGGCATTTTTTACCCCATTGACATTGGCAAGGAGTTCTTCAGATGGAATAAGCGTTGGATGAACACGTAGTTCAATGCCTTTTTCTGCACGACGTGCAATACCCAAATGCTTGATTCGGAAACCAAGTTCTTCAGCATACTTCACATCTTGTGCTGTAATTTTGCTGATGCCTTCGGTATAGACTTTGTCAAACTGTAATGGAATACCAAATGCACAAGAGGCTAAAATTGTCAGTTTATGTGCAGCATCAATCCCTTCAACGTCAAAGGTTGGATCAGCTTCGGCATAGCCTAATTCTTGTGCTTCTTGCAGCACGTCTTCGAAGGCACGACCTTTATCGCGCATTTCAGTTAAGATGAAATTGCCTGTGCCGTTAATGATACCTGCTAACCAATCAATTTTATTGGCAGCTAGGCCTTCGCGCATCACTTTAATGATGGGAATGCCGCCTGCAACCGCAGCTTCATAGGCGATTTGTACGGCATTGTCTTCTGCCGCTTTAAACAATTCATTGCCATGTTCAGCCAGTAAAGCCTTGTTGGCAGTGACGACTTGTTTGCCATGCTTGATGGCTTCCATAATCACGTCATAGGCAGGATGAATGCCACCCATCACCTCTACCACAACATCGACATCGGGTTGACGTACGATGGCCATCAGGTCTGCACTTTGTTTTACAGAGGCTGGAAGATCAAGGTCTGGACGCGGACGACGAGTACCTACGTGGGTAATTTCAATTCCTCGACCGGTGCGACGTTTAATCTCCGCAGCGTTTTCTTCTAGTAGTTTAAGGGCACCACCACCCACAGTACCAAGACCGAGGATTGCCAGACGAACTGGTTTCACGTCACACTCCATTTATTTCTTCAATTTTACGCGAGTCTAGATCATAGCTAAAAAAACGCTCAGACTCTAGGGTGGAGCGAAGATAATCTCCACCTATAACTAATAGTAAAATAACAAATAAAAATTAGTTATTTAAACGCTGATCTAATTCTTCAGGGCTGAGGTATCCGCCTAAATAAACACCTTCGGTATTGTAGATCGCAGGTGTACCATTCACACCCATATTCAAGCCCAGTTGATATTGATCGCGAACAGGGTTTTTACAGGTAGCGGCAGGTAATTGTGCACCTGCAATGGCTTGGTCAAAAGCAGCTTGACGATCTGCACTACACCACACACTTTCCATTGCGGGCATAAACTGCTCGCCACGTGGCCAAGCAATGTAACGAACTTCAATGCCCTTAGCGGTAATTTCAGGAATATGCTCATGTAATTTGTGGCAATACGGACAACTTGCATCGGTAAATACATAAACGACATGCTTGGTTTTGCCTTGCGCTGGATACACCAACAGGTCTTCTGTTTTTAAGCTGGCTAAATGCTTTTTATTGGCTGAGGCTTGCAAGTTCTCACTGACATTATGTAACTTTTTATCGCCTAAGCGAATGACATCGCCCTGAATTAAGAATTTACCATCACTGGTGGCATAGACTGAACTCATGCCTTCTAAGTTAATCCAATACAGATTAGGGACTTCGGTGGGTTTGATATCAATAATTTTGGCATTAATACCCGCAGTTTTAAAATGTTGCTCTAACGTTTTAATCAGGCGTTGCTGTGCATTGCGTTCAGAAAGATTTGATGCCTCTCCAGTGGCAGGCGCACTCGCTGTGAGCGTATTTTGCTTTTTGTCATCATTATTTGAATTTGAACATGCCGTGAGGGCTAAACTGCCTGCCAAGGTACATGCAATAAATAATTTTGTGCGGGTAAATGACATATAAAACCCTTTCTTTTAGGTATAAAAACAGGAAGCTAGCATAGCAAAAAAAACTTTGTAGCGTGGTATTTCTTGCTGTGGACTCTGTGAAGCAGATCTAGCTTTATGGTTTAGGCTCTTGGATGGAACTCGGCATGTAGTTGCTGCATACGGACTTGTGCTACATGGGTATAAATTTGTGTGGTCGATAAATCACTATGTCCCAATAACACTTGTACCACACGTAAATCCGCGCCATGGTTGAGTAAATGGGTGGCAAATGCATGACGCATGGTATGCGGTGAAAGTTCGGCTTGAATGCCAGCCTGTAGGGCATAACGCTTAATCGCATACCAGAAGTTTTGTCGGCTCATAATCCCACCTTGTTGGGTGAGGAACACATAGTCAGTTGCCGATTTATACAGACTTGGTCGGGCTTGTGCCAAATAGTTTTCAATCCATTGACAAGCCACTTGTCCTAAAGGCACCAAACGTTCTTTGTTACCTTTACCGACAATTCGTAAATAACCTTGTTTCAAATTGATCAGTTCTAAGCGTAAATTTAACAATTCTGATACACGCAGACCACAGGCATATAAGACTTCAAACATGGCACGATCACGTAAACCCAATGCAGTATGGGTATCTGGTGCAAGAATGAGGGCTTCTACGTCTTGTTCTGAAAGATCTTTAGGTAAGGCACGTCCAATTTTAGGGGTGCGATGACTGGCCACAGGGTTATCACTGCGAAGCTTTTGTTCTCTTAAAAATTTATAAAAAGAACGTAAGGCAGAAAGACTACGTGCAATAGATCGCGGGCTTTTACCTTGCTGAGTTAAGTTGAGAAGTACATCTGCAATATCATCACTTTGCCAATCGATCAGGGCTTTGCTGTGGCATTCGCTGCATTGAATCAGGTCAGAAAGATAGGCATTCCGCGTGTGAGGGCTGACAGTTTGTGCAATTAAATAGTCACGGAAACCTTGAAGAAAGCTGAGTTTTTCTGGAATTTGGACAGGTGTAGGTATTCTAGGTTTTTTATTTAACATTGCTGCTTCGAATTCAGGAAACCGATTTAGATTGCCCATCTTAACTAATTTTACAACATTTTTCTGGATGGACCTTGTGGTATAAAGTGAATGCGAATAGGAATCTAACCTTATTTGGTAATTATTCTCATTTGCTTGTATACTACAGAAAATATTTTAGGGTTTAGTGCGGTGCTTTTATCTGATTTGAAAGTCAAGCAAACAGCCATTATTCGTAACGTCAAACGTCATGTGGATGGTAATGCAGCTCAGACTGACCTAATAGCCAGTCGTTTGGAAACTTTAGGTTTTGTGCCTGGTACTTCCGTTCAGGTGGTGACAAAAGGTATTTTTGGTGGCGATCCGATTTTAATTCAGGTCGGATTTACCCGTTTCGCACTAAGAAAAGTTGAAGCAGAAAAAATTGAAATTGAGATAGAAGGAGCACCTGCATGAGTGATGCGTTGCGTATTGCCCTTGTCGGGAATCCTAACTGCGGTAAAACCTCTTTATTTAACCATTTAACAGGAACTCGTCAAAAGGTCGCGAACTATGCGGGCGTGACGGTAGAACGTAAAATGGGGCAGTTCGCCTTGCCTTCTGGGAAAGCTGTTCGGGTCTTGGACTTACCTGGAACCTATAGTTTAGATGCAACCAGCCCTGATGAAGCCATCACCCGTGATGTGGTTCAGGGAAAAATTGCAGAAGAAGGGCATCAGGATGCATTTTTATGTGTGGTGGATGCCACCAACTTAAAACTGCATTTAGGTTTAGTGCTGGAAATGATTGAGTTGGGACGCCCAATTCTACTGGTTCTGAACATGATGGACGAAGCACGCCGTCGTGGGATGCAAATCAATACGCAAAAGCTGTCGGAACGCTTGGGTATTCCTGTCGCTGAAACCGTTGCGGTGCGTAATGCAGGCATTGAAAATTTGTTAAATGCTTTAGATCAAGCCAAATATGCCGTACCCCATACCGAACTGAGTGGCTTAAAAGGTTCGCATCACCAGAAAATTGCCACGATTTTGCATGATGTGGTGCAGTATGCAGACCAAGAAGATAAACGCTCCGATTTCCTTGATCGAATTTTCTTACATCCTGTACTTGGCTTAGTCACACTTGCGGTAATGATGTTTGTGATTTTCCAAGCCGTTTTTGCTTGGGCAGCTCCTTTTATGGATGGGATCGAAAGTTTATTTGGCTGGCTAGGTGAAGTGATTGGTGCATCCATCTCGCAACCTTTATTGCATAGTTTGGTGGTTGACGGAATTATTGCGGGTGCGGGCGGCGTCGTGGTGTTTTTGCCTCAGATTATTATTCTGTTCTTCTTTATTTTGGTCTTGGAAGAGTCAGGCTATCTACCGCGCGCTGCATTTTTGCTGGATAAACTAATGTTTAAAGCAGGCTTGAGTGGGCGTGCATTTATTCCATTGCTGTCTAGCTTTGCCTGTGCGGTTCCTGGAATTATGGCAACCCGCAGTATTAGTGACCCACGAGATCGTTTAACCACAATTTTTGTGGCACCACTGATGACCTGTTCGGCACGTCTACCTGTATATGCTTTATTAATTGCGGCATTTATTCCTGCGCAAACAGTGTGGGGAATTTTTAATTTACAAGGCTTGGTGCTGTTTGCGTTGTACATGGCAGGCATTGTCAGTGCGTTGATCGTTTCATTTGTATTGAAATTTTTCCAAAAAGATAAATCGCAACATGCGTTGCTGATGGAGCTGCCGAGTTACCGTTTTCCTGACTTAAAAAGTGTCGGCATTGGTTTGTTGGATCGTACCAAGATTTTTATGAAACGTGTCGGTGGCATTATCTTTGCCCTTTCGGTACTGCTTTGGTTCTTGTGTACCTTTCCACAACCGCCAGTGGGTGCGACCATGCCTGATATCGATTATTCCTTTGCGGGGATGTTGGGTCATATTATGCAACCGATTTTTGCGCCCTTAGGTTTTAACTGGCAGATTTGTATTGCCTTGATTCCTGCTATGGCTGCACGTGAGGTTGTCGTTGCTGCTTTGGGCACAGTCTATGCTTTATCTGCGGTGGATGATGATGCCATGTCGCAAGGATTAGCGGCGATCATTAGTGGTAATAGTGACTTAGGTTGGTCTTTGGCAACAGGTTTGTCTTTATTGGTCTGGTTTGTTTATGCGCCACATTGTTTAGCGACTTTAGCGACCGTACGTCGTGAAACAGGGTCATGGAAAACCGTGAGCTTTATGACCGCATATTTGTTTGGCCTAGCGTATTTGATGTCATTCCTGACTTATCAAATTGCGTCGCACTATTTCGGTTAATCTGTAAGGAGACTCTGAACATGGTTGAAATTCTGATTATTGCAGCCTTGGTGCTGTGGAGTACGGTGGTGGTGTTTAAGAAAGTTTTTCCTAAAACATCCAATAAAACCTTTGGCGCATTGGCTGGATTTACGCAAAAGCAGGGTTGGAACACATTATCTAAATGGCTCAAGCCTGTACCTGTTGCAGGTTGTGGTGGCGGTTGTGGCTGTAGCCAAGAGGATGCACCTCGCGCAAATAAAAATGCTGAAATTCAAGCCGTGAAGTGGAAATAAGCATTTTTTCCTTAATCCGCAAAAAGCCGTCAGATTCGACGGCTTTTTTACGCGCTGACACAAAAAAACAGAGAGAAAGTCAAAACAGAAAAAGCATTCAAAACAGCAAAGTGCTAACATTTTGTCAGTTTTACCAATCAACCAAAACATGGGGCAAAAATGTTAATACAGCGTGGTGGATTAAAAGTCGTTGCAGGGCTGGGAATTTCAGGTGTTGCAGCAGTAAATTTCTTACATGAAAAGGGCTACCGCGTTGCAGTAACAGATTCACGAGCCATCCCGCCAGGACATGATCAGATTCCTGCCGATGTACAAACCAGTTTTGGTCAATTGGATCAAGAACTCTTATTACAAGCCGAAGAAATTATTGTAAGTCCTGGTTTAGATCTCAAGCTTCCAGAACTTCAAGCGGCTTTTGCACAGCACATTCCAGTTGTCAGCGAAATTCAGGTATTACGCCGTGCAACGGACAAACCGATTGTGGCCATTACAGGTTCAAATGCAAAAAGTACCGTGACTACGTTATTTGGTCTCATGGCTCAAGAAGCCGGCAAGAAAGTAGCTGTAGGCGGTAATTTAGGACGACCAGCGCTGGATTTAACCAAGGATGATCCAGAGCTGTATATTCTCGAATTATCGAGCTTCCAACTCGAAACCACAGCAAATTTAAATGCAGAGGTTGCGGTGGTCCTGAATATGAGTGAAGACCATCTAGACCGTCATGGGGATATGTGGGGCTATCATCAAGCCAAACACCGTATTTTCCAAGGTGTGAAAAAAGTGGTGTATAACCGTGATGATTCATTGACGCGTCCTTTGGTCCCTGATGTAACGCCATTGCAGAGTTTTGGTCTGAATGCACCAGACCTGAATCAATACGGCATTCTAAAAGATGCGGACGGTACGATATGGTTGGCACGTGGTCGTGAGCGCTTATTGAAAAGCGCTGATATGTATATTCAGGGTACGCACAATGTCGCCAATGCATTGGCATGCTTGGCATTGGGTGAGGCTATAGGTTTGCCATTGGCATCTATGCTGAACACCCTGAAGCATTTTAAAGGTTTAGAGCATCGTTGTGAGTTTGTGAAAGAAGTGAACCAAGTCCGCTACTATAATGATTCTAAAGGCACCAATATTGGCGCGACTTTAGCTGCCATTGATGGTCTAGGGGCAGCGATTGAAGCTCAGCAAGGTAAGGTGGCAATTATTTTGGGTGGACAAGGTAAAGGACAAGACTTTACCGCTTTGAAAGATTCACTGGCAAAATACGCTAAACTGGCAGTGCTGATTGGAGAAGATGCCAAACTGATTGAGCAGGCGATAGCAGGAACTACAACAATTTTGCATGCTGCAACACTCAAACAAGCGGTAGAATTGTGTCAAGCACATACGCAGGCACACGATGTAGTGTTATTGTCTCCTGCATGTGCAAGTTTTGATATGTTTAAAAGTTATGGTGATCGCGGTCATCAGTTTGTCGATTGTGTGAATGCGCTAACTTAAAAGAATGATAAGGAGAGAGTTGTATGGCGAGTGTAGCTCAGACAACGATCAATAAAGTTCAGCAAGTCTATCAACGTATCAGCCCGCGAATTCCTGCCGAATTTACGGCACGAAATGTTCTGATTTTTTGTGTCATTGCTTTGCTGTGTTTAGGTTCCATCATGGTGGCCTCGGCTTCCATGCCTTATGCTGATCGGATGCTGGAAAATCCTTTCCATTATGTTGTACGGCATGCCATTTCAATTGTGGTGGCTGGTGTTGCTGCATTTTTGACTTATCGGGTTTCCTTGAATATATGGTTCAACAATACCTTTCCTCTGTGGTTGATCACCATCGTATTGCTCGCTGCTGTATTGGTGATCGGGACGGAGGTGAATGGTTCGACACGTTGGATTCGTATTGCAGGCTTTACGCTACAAGCCACGGAAGTCGCTAAAGTCATGATGGCCATCTTCACGGCAGACTATGTGGTGCGCCGTGCGGCAGAAGTCCGAAACACCGTTAAAGGTTTGGTGCGACTTGCGGCAATTATGATTTTAACGGTTGGTTTGATTATTGCAGAACCCGATTTGGGGGCAACAGTGGTCATCGTGCTGATGATGTTAGGGGTGTTCTTTTTAGCAGGTGCGCCTGTAATTCAGTTTGGTATCGCCCTTGGCGCAATTCTAACGGCCTTCTTCTTTCTGATTGTATTTGAACCTTACCGTTTTGAACGTTTGATGTCGTTCTCTAACCCTTGGAATGATCCTTTAGGTGCAGGTTATCAGCTTTCTAATGCGCTGATGGCCTTTGGTCGTGGTGAATGGGCAGGGGTTGGCTTAGGTCATAGTATTCAAAAAATGTCGTATTTACCTGAAGCCCATACCGACTTTATGTTGGCAGTGCTGGGAGAGGAGTTTGGCTTTTTCGGCATTACTGTGGTGTTGCTGCTGTCTTTTGGCATGTTGGTGTGCTGTATCAAAATTGGTCATCGCGCGCTACGCAATCAATATCTACGTGCAGGCTATTTGGCCTATGGCATCAGTATTATCTTCTTGCTGCAAATTTTGGTGAATGCGGGCATGAATATGGGCATGCTACCAACCAAAGGTTTAACTTTGCCTTTTATTAGTTATGGTGGTTCATCTTTAATTATGTGTGCAGTGATGATCAGCTTAATTCTGAAAATTGATGCAACCACGCAAGACATCAATCCAAGTAAAGAAGAATCAAGCTTCTAAGCCTATTGGATTTATCCCCAATGAAGCAGCATATATTTTAATTTGAAAACCTCTTGTCTAATCAGATGAGAGGTTTTTTATTTTCCCAAGCATTAGGGCGTGTCCTTATTTGGCTTTACACCAAATGAACATACAAGCAATGTAAATCATAGACTGATAATTTCGTGCCAGCTTATCAAATCGGGTTGCAATCGCTCGAAAATGTTTTAACCTCGCAAAGGCATTTTCAACT
>NZ_QETG01000024.1:0-61116 GCF_003105055.1 Acinetobacter sp. AM
ATTTAAATTTGCAATTTTTAATTTAAAAATAATCAGTGTAAAAATATAAATTATCTATATGAAAAATATGTTAACCAGTTTATAATATTTTTAAAATTATAATTAATTCTATTTGTTTTTTTTTTTTTTTTTATATTTTTTTAAAAAAACAATATAAAAAATTATCACATAAACTCTTAATTTTTTTAAGGGTTTTTGTGGAATAAAAATAAATCCCCTTGGTTTAAGGGGTAGGAAAATGAAATAGAAATAAAAGAGGTGGGTATTATGAGTGTTAAAAGATTAATATTGATGGTTGGGTGTTCATTGTTTTGGGTCGGATGCTCAACTACAAATAAGAATCCACCTTTTGAACATTGGAATCAATTCGGTTCAAAACCTTACTTACAGCCTAAGATTATTAAAGAAGGGCATACGCAAGTTGTATTTATTCGTGATAAAGAAGGATTAAAAGGGCCGGCAGCGAATGTATTTATTGAAGGGTATTATTTAACGTCATTATTACCTGATTCATTTAAAGCAATACAGTTATGTGCACGTCCTACCCGTATTAGTGCAATTTACGCGCAAAGTGCTGTGAACTATACCAATGCACGTCGATTGAATTCTACGCAATCACTTACAGAAGGTTCGACACAATATTTCAGATTAGTTAATGGTAGTAATCAGGCAATACAAGTCCAAGAGCTTACTGAGACACAAGCTCAATCGCTGCTACCAAATTTGAAAGAGGCAATTGGCACAGTCTCTCGTGTAAAAGCGATCGAGGAATGTGCACAGCCAGTTTATGTTCAGGTTCCTGTGAAATCTGAGTTGAAGAAATATACCTTAGAGGCAAGTACGGTTTTTGGTTATGCCAAATCTGGACCTAATGATTTAACACCGAAAGGTCGTGAAGAGATTGCTTCAATTGCAGCAGAAATTACCCGTGATCAAGAGTCGATTAGCCATATTGCAGTGATTGGTTATACAGATCCTGTGGGGTCTGAAAATTCCAATCAACAATTGTCGCAGCGTCGTGCTGAAACCGTGCGTGCAATCTTGGTTCAAAACGGTGTCGTGAAAAAGAATATTTTGGTTGAAGGGCGTGGTGAGCAAGAGCTTGTGGTGAGTGATTGTGAGCAGAAATATGCCAAGGATAAAGCAGCGCGTGAGCAATGTAACTTGCCAAACCGACGGGTAGAAATTGTGACCTATGGAATGAAAGCTGAATAAACGTTGCTCTATATTTATTCAAAATTTTAAAAAACAAGTTATAAGAAAAGGATAAATAAAATGCCAAATCAAACAGTTACTATAAAATTACATGATGCGAAAACCATTATTTCGGCTTTGCAAGTTACTAAAACTCACGATCAGCCTGTGACGATTCAGGCACAAAAGGGCATTAATTACGAGTTGATTGATGATGCAACTCAATTTGCGCCAGAAAATATCAAAATTCAGCGTGTCGGTAATGATCTATATATTGGTTTTGAAGATGATGGTGTTAACGCACTTGATCCTGACCTTATTATTCAAGGTTATTACGGAACGGATGGGACGACAACCAATCTGCTTATTGGGCTGCATGAAAATGGCAGTTATTACGCGTATGTACCTGAAACAGGTGCACAGCAGCATGCAGTCAGTATGCTGGCGGATCAAGTCAGTGTTGGACAAGCTTTGGGTGGTGAGCCTTTAACTTCTGCAGCCTATGAGTTTAACCCGTATTGGTTACTGGCTTTAATTCCTCTGGTTGGTTTGGCGGCGGCTGGAGGAGGTGGAGGCGGAGGTGGCGGGACACCAGCTCCATCTACGGACAAACCCGATGTGGTGGCTTTAAATGGTGGTGTAGTTACAGTTAAACCAGGTTCAAATAATGTAAAACAAGTCATTACCTATACAGATGAATCTAATAACCCAGTGTCCTTAATAGCAACAAAGGGTTCGGATGGTAAATGGAGTCTAGATAAAACGCCAACAGGTGTAAGCATTGATTCATCAACAGGCTTGGTGACTATTGGTATGGATGCCGTGAAAGATGGCAGCACAGTGAATTCTACGGGCACTAACTCTAGCAATAATACGGCTACTGATAGCGATACGGCTAAGATAGACGATAGCACCCCAACTTCAGCCAATCTACCCGATGTCATGGCTTTAGTGACAGGTGCAGTTGCAGTAAAACCTGGTGCAGATAACGTTAAGCAAGTTGTTACTTATATAGATGAATCCAATAATCCAGTGACCTTAACGGCAATAAAAGGAGCTGATGGTAAATGGAGTCTAGATAAAACGCCTGGCAATGTTTTAATTGACCCTGCGACAGGCGTGATTGCGCTTGGTCCAGATGCAGTCAAAGATGGTTCAATCGTTAAGTCCGTGGGTACTGATGCGTATAACAACACTGCGACAGATAGTGATACAGCAAAAGCTGATGAGACAGATACTCAAGGTTCAGATTTAATTGCCGATAAGCCTAATGTATTGGCGCTGGTTGGGGGGGCGGTTACAGTCACCCCTGGTGCAGATAATGTTAAAGAGGTTATTCGCTATACAGATGAATCCAATAATCCTGTGATTCTAACGGCAACTAAGGGTGCAAGTGGAATTTGGAGTTTAGACAGTACACCAACTGGCGTGATTATTAATCCTGTGACAGGTGTTGTTACTATTGGAATGGAGGCTGTAAAAGATGGAAGCACCGTCACTTCAGTGGGTTCAGATCAATTCAACAATACTGCGAGCGACAGTGATACAGCGCATTTAGATGTTACAAGCTATACTGTGACCTTCGATTCGATCACCAACGACACCGGCAGCTCCAACAGTGACTTCATTACCAATGACAACAGCTTACTGTTTAAAGGTACGGTGGATCTGGGGGATAGTAATGCCCTAAGTGTCAGTGTAGGCGGAACCAACTATACCTTAGCAGATTCTGAATTAACGGTAGATGCTTTAGGTAACTGGACGCTGAATCTTACAGGCACACTACTACTTGATGGCATCTATCCAGTTATTGCAACGGTGACTGATAGCGCAGGTAATAGCAAAAGTACCACCAGCCAGAATGTGGTGATTGACACCAAGATCGACACTGATAATGACGGTAAAACCGTGACCTTCGACTCGATCACCAACGACACGGGCAGTTCCAACAGTGACTTCATCACCAATGACAACAGCTTGCTGTTTAAAGGTACGGTGGATCTGGCTGATGGTAACAGCCTCAGTGTGACCGTAGGCGCGACCATCTACAGCACCGCGGATCCACGCTTGACGATTGATCTACTGACAGGCGCGTGGACTCTAGATCTCACGGGTACCAGCTTGGCTGATGGTAGCTATGCGGTGGTGGCAACAGTCACAGATGCGGCAGGTAATAGCCAAAGTACTACCAGCCAGAATGTGGTGATTGATGCAGCCGATGCACCTGATGTCGTGGCTTTACCAGGTGGTGCAGTCACCTCGACCCCAGGAGCGGACAACGTCCAACAGGTGATCAGCTACACCAATGAAAGCGATACCCCTGTGACCCTGACGGCCACCAAAGCCGCGGATGGCACTTGGAGTTTGGCTACAACCCCGACAGGCGTCAGCATAGATCCAAGTACTGGTGTCATCACGCTGGGGATGGATGCAGTCAAAGACGGCAGTGTCGTGAGCGCAGAGGGGACGGACCAATACAACAACAGCGAGACCGACAATGACACGGCATTGGCTGATGACCTGAATCCAAATGCAGCCGATGCACCTGATGTCGTGGCTTTAGATGATGGTTCAGTCACTGTGACTCCAGGTGCAGATAACGTCCATCAAGACATTACTTTTACAGATGAAAATAATAATTCACAAATAGTGACAGTATCACAAGCACCAGATGGTACATGGTATTTTGATGATCCAGCTCCAACGGGTGTAAGTTTAAATACAAGTACTGGCGTGGTTACCATTGGACAAGATGCAGTAAAAGATGGAAGTTTAGTAACAGCTTATGGTTATGATATTACATCTTATTTGGAAATCGATAGTGATACCGCAAAAGGCGATGTTGTGACTGTCTCTGTCTCAGAAGAAGGGTTGACAGGTGCAAATGCTGATGCTGTTGGTAATCCTGAAGATACAACAAATTCAACAATGGTATCAGGAACTTTAAATCTTGGTAATTTAACTAATGTGGCTGTAACTGGTCCATCGGGTATTACTTCTGGTGGGCAGTCAGTGAGTTGGAGTGGTTCGATTACGGCAGGCGTTTATACATTAACAGGAACTGCGGGAGGTAAAGAGGTCGCGGTACTGACACTTTCAACTTTAGGGGCTTACACCTTTACCTTGAAACAACCGATAGACCATTCAATTGCTTCACTTGAAAACATTTTAGGTCTTGGTTTTACCATTGCCTCTACTGATGCTGTTGGAACAACCAATTCAACTTTAGTCATTAATGTTGAAGATGATTTACCAATTGCCGCGCCTAGTAGCATACATAATGTCGATGTCCAACCTGCGGCCATAGAAGGAGATTTAGTTGTAAGTTATGGTGCAGATCATGGTCATGTGCAAAGTATCTCGGTTGATGGTTATACTTTAACCTATTCATCTACAACAGATTCGGTTTCAGCTTCTGGAACTGCGGGTTCAATTACTTATAGCTTTAATGCTACAAATGATGAGTTAACCATCAACAAAGGCACGGGTGAAGTTCTGGTCGTTGATATGTTAACGGGGCATTACAGTTATTCCTCATTAGCGATAACAACAGCAGCTCAAGCACCGATTGTAGGCATTAATAAATCAGCCAGTCTGTTAGGGCTGGTAAATGCAGAGGCCTTAGATTTGATCGGGATTGGTACTAACCAACTTTTAACGGCGGTTGATCCGAATAACGATATTCAATCAGTTGTTGTGAATGCGAATGTTGCTGTTAATCTTGGAGTATTGGCTTACTATAAATTGGACTGGTCAGTAGCTATGGCAACTGAATTTGGTCTAAATGTTGTTGAAGAGAATGATATTACTGGGGTTTTAGTTACTGTTCAGACTTATTCTAAACTGACAATCACATCTTTGGATGGTGGACCAATTGATAACTTTAAGTTGAATGAGTTTTTAGCCACCGTCTATGTTCATCAATATGGTGCATTATCATTAAGTGTTGGACCGACAATTTCTATTTCTGCAACAGATAGTCAACCCGTGACTTCTAGCACTTCTTATACTGATTTGCTTGGTGTAAGTCTATTAACTCCAAATAATGATCCTTCAGGAATTGTCGAAGGCACAAGCAGTATAAATACGCTCAATGGAACCAATGGTGATGATCGTTTATATGGTTATGCCGACAATGATAATTTAACAGGTAACCAAGGGAATGATTTACTTCGCGGTGGGACTGGTAACGATACTTTAAGTGGCGGTGCTGGTAACGACATTTTAATTGGTGGTACAGGAAATGACACACTTACGGGTGGCTCAGGCAATGACACTTTCCTTTGGGAGAAAGGTGATCAGGGGACTGTTGTGGCACCAGCCGTAGACACCATTACTGACTTTTCTAAACAACCTGTTGCGGGTGGAGGGGATATTCTCGACTTACGTGGCTTGTTAGTCGGTGAATTGGCGAAGGGGACAAGTATTGGAAACTTGGCAAATTATTTATACTTTGTCTTTGATGGTACCAATACAATTCTTTATATCAATACCGCGGGTACGCTTTCGGCTGCAACACCTGCAACAACTTCTGATCAGCACATTACATTTACGAATGTAGATTTAGTGGGTAGCTATACCACCCAGCAAGAGATTATTTCGAATTTACTTAAAAATGGAAACCTCTTGGTAGACCAGGAAACCACGAACACGGATTTAAATGGTTCCTCATCTTTTGATGTAGTGATTGTAGATAATGATGGTGATACTGCTTCAACCAATATCACCTTTGACTCAACTTCACCATCTACCTCAACACAACCGAATGTAGCACCGATTGCACAAGCTGCCGATGCAACTTTGCTGGGCTTAATTGGTGTAGATGCGCTTGGCATCATTGACTTGAATCAACAGGCTTTTATTGCGGTCGATGCTAACCAAAATTTACGTTCGGTAGAGGTGGAATTTAATGGTCTACTCACGGTAAATTTAGGCAGCTTAAGTTTCTCTGCTTCTGCTCAATTAGCCGCAGATTTGGGACTCGAAATTCATATTAACAATACATCAGGTGTATTGGGTGTTATAGGTGCAACGTCAACAATAACCATTACAGCTGCAGATGGTGGAAATATTGATAATTTAGCTGTGAATGAATTATTAGCCACGATTCAGCTCAATTCCGATATAAATTTACTCAGTTTGGTTACGGGTTTGAGTGTGAGCGCCTTGGGTAGTTTTAGTGTGACTGCAACCGATAGTTACGGTGCAACAGATTCAGACAGTTTCTCATCGTTACTGAATGCTCAGGTGCTACAGAACTTGTTAGGATCTGGAAGTAATCCTGATATTATTCAAGGAACTTCAGCAAATGATACTTTAAACAATAGTGCATCTGGCACCATTCATGAGCGTCTCTATGGCTTCGATGGTGATGATACGCTAAATGGTAGTTCTGGAAATGACTTACTCCGTGGCGGTGCAGGGAATGACATCTTAAATGGTGGTGATGGTAATGACCTGTTGATTGATGGCAATGGTGCCGATACTTTCACTGGTGGTAATGGTAATGACGTGATTATCATTTCAGGTACAGGCTTTATTTCTATTGATGGTGGTGCGGATACAGATACTTTAACGTTATTGGGTGGCATAGATTTAGATTTAACGACATCGAATAATATTACCAACATTGAACATATCGATTTGGGTAATGGTGCAGAAGGTTCGAAATTAACGTTGACTGCCGCTGATGTTCTGGAAGTTACTGGATCAAATACACTACAAATTTTTGGTGATTCGCATGATCAGGTACAAATGATTGGCGCGATTAAAGGTGCAGAATCTACCATTAATGGTGTAACGATGACGCAATATACGCTCGGTGCAAACACAGTATTTGTAGATAATGATATTGTGAATGGTATGGGGGTGATTGTCCTTTAGTTGATCGGTAAACCGTCTTATTTGATTTGAATCACCTCATGAACCTCTCTGATTTATTAGGGAGGTTTTTTCTTTATTGCGTTTGAATCATTAAAGTTAGAACTATCTAATGTAAAAAATCCCGCCATCAAGGCGGGATTTTTTTAGGATATTTACTTACCAGCTTAACGCACCACCCGTTTGGTAGTCCGTTACGCGAGTTTCAAAGAAATTCTTCTCTTTACGCAAGTCCATCATTTCAGACATCCACTGGAATGGGTTATTCACACCAGCAAATTGTTCAGGTAAGCCTAACTGGCTTAAACGACGGTTACAGATAAACTTCAAATATTCTTCCATCATCGCTGCGTTCATACCCAATACACCGCGTGGCATCGTGTCACGAGCATATTCGATTTCAAGCATGGTACCTTCAAGAATCATTTGAATGATTTCTTCTTGGAATTCAGTTGTCCAAAGGTGTGGGTTTTCAATCTTGATTTGGTTAATCATATCGATACCAAAGTTCAAGTGCATTGATTCATCACGCAAGATGTATTGGAATTGCTCTGCAACACCGTTCATCTTATTACGACGACCCATCGATAAAATTTGGCTAAAACCACAATAGAAGAAGATTCCTTCAAGTACACAGTAGAATGCAATCAAGTTGCGCAGCAAAATTTGATCGTTTTCAGGTGTGCCTGTTTGGAAGGTAGGGTCACTCAATGATTGAGTATACTTTAAGCCCCACGCTGCTTTACGTGCTACAGATGGAACCTCACGGTACATGTTGAAGACTTCGCCTTCGTCCATACCTAAAGATTCGATACAGTATTGATAAGCATGCGTATGAATCGCTTCTTCAAATGCTTGACGTAAAATATACTGACGGCATTCAGGGTTGGTAATGTGACGGTAAATCGCCAACACCAAGTTATTTGCAACCAATGAATCCGCAGTCGAGAAGAAACCTAAAGAACGCATCACAATGGTACGCTCATCTTCAGTTAAGCCATTTTCAGACTTCCAAAGTGCGATGTCTTGGTTCATGTTGACTTCTTGAGGCATCCAGTGGTTTGCACAACCATCTAGATACTTCTGCCAAGCCCATTCATATTTGAATGGTACAAGTTGGTTCAAGTCAGCACGACAGTTAATCATGGCTTTATCGTCAACTTGTACACGTTGCGCACCCATCTCAAGTTCTTCAAGACCAGGGGCAACATCTAAAGTTTCTAGAGCGTTAGATGCTCTTGCCAACGGATCGGCTGGATCTGTTGCTCGCACTGAACGGGTTCCAGCGGATTGTGCAGTTGCCACATGCGACGATGATTGCTCTGCATTAGATACCAACGGCGCAGTAGGCGCTTTTTGCGGTTCGACGGGCGCAGACTTGTGTTCAGGTGCAGCCGGTTTTTGCGAATCATCTTCTAAATCGTCCCAACTTAGGATAGACATATCAATTCTCTCTTCGTTGCTTTATATCTTTTATGAAGACATCTCAACCAAGAAGATGCCCTACTATACGCTCAATTTGTGTAAGCAAAATTAAGTTTTGTCGATAAATGCTCTAATTTTATTCGGTAGAGCAAGTGCCCTCACTACTTATTTTGCTTACGCTGTTGATTGCGAATGGCAACAAATGCGTAGACCATCGGCACGTAAAAGAAAACAAAGGAAAAAACCAAAACCGCGAGTCCTAACAGGTAGTTATGAGTCATATGGAACATGGTCTTTTCCTTTATTTATATTTTAATCTCCCTAAAACCCTCTTTGAAAAGAGGGGCTTTTCTCCCTCCTTTTTAAAAGGAGGGTTGGGGAGGATTTGAAACTGGTCAGATTACTGACAAGCCTCACAATCTGGGTTGTCAATTGAACATGCCATTGGCACTGGAGCTGCTTGACTGAAGTCTTCTTCTTCAGCAACCATGTCAGGTTTAACTTCCTGAGCAACTGCTGCAACAGGCGCTGCTACTGTCGTTGCTTTAACCGCATTCAATGCACCTGTGTTAATAGTAGATTTCTCAGCAGAAGTGGCACCTAATGCGCGGAGGTAATATGTAGTTTTTAAACCACGTAACCATGCCATCTTATAAGTGATGTCAAGTTTCTTACCATTTGCACCAGCAATGTAAAGGTTAAGCGATTGCGCTTGATCAATCCATTTCTGACGACGTGATGCAGCATCCACAATCCAACGTGGTTCAACTTCAAACGCAGTTGCAAAAATTGCTTTAAGCTCTTCTGGAATGCGTGAAATCTTTTGAACTGAACCTTCGAAGTGTTTCAGATCATTGACCATCACAGAGTCCCAAAGACCACGATCTTTCAACGCACGTACAAGGTACGGGTTGATTACTGTGAATTCACCAGAAAGGTTCGATTTCACATATAAGTTTTGGAATGTCGGTTCAATTGATTGCGACACGCCACAAATATTTGAAATGGTTGCAGTCGGTGCAATAGCCATCACGTTTGAGTTACGCATACCGTCTTTTTGAACTTTGGCACGTAAAGTATCCCAGTCCAAACGTTGTGTGCGGTCAACTTCAAACATACGCTCAGGACGCGTTTTAGCCACAAGGTCAAGCGAGTCAATCGGCAGGATACCTTGATCCCAAAGCGAACCTTTAAATGTCTCGTAAGTACCACGTTCAACAGCCAAATCACTTGATGTTGAAATTGCGTAGTAGCTAATCACTTCCATCGATTCATCAGCAAAATCGACTGCAGCATCAGAACCGTACGCCATGCCCATTTCATATAAAGCATCTTGGAAGCCCATGATACCCATACCCACTGGGCGGTGTTTCAAGTTCGAGTTTTTCGCTTGTGGAACTGCGTAGTAGTTAATGTCGATCACGTTATCGAGCATACGAACCGCTGTTTTTACAGTACGTGCAAGTTTCTCACGGTCTAGTACACCACCTTGAACGTGTTGTACAAGGTTAATCGAACCTAAGTTACATACTGCAATTTCATCTTTGCTTGTGTTCAGCGTAATTTCTGTACACAAGTTAGAAGAGTGAACTACACCGACGTGTTGTTGTGGTGAACGTAAGTTACATACGTCTTTGAATGTGATCCACGGGTGACCTGTTTCAAACAACATCGACAGCATTTTGCGCCACAAATCTTTTGCACGAATTTTCTTGTGCAACATATTTGTTTCTTTCGCAATCGCTTCATAGTGTGCATAACGCTCAGAGAATTCTGCACCCATCAAGTCGTGTAGGTCTGGAGTTTCAGATGGCGTGAACAGTGTCCATTCAGCATCTTCAAACACACGTTGCATAAACAAGTCAGGAACCCAGTTTGCTGTGTTCATGTCATGGGTACGGCGACGGTCATCACCGGTGTTTTTACGTAGCTCTAGGAATTCTTCGATGTCCAAGTGCCAAGTTTCAAGGTATGCACATACGGCACCTTTACGCTTACCGCCTTGGTTAACCGCAACAGCAGTATCGTTCGCCACTTTAAGGAATGGAACAACACCTTGTGACTTACCATTTGTACCTTTGATGTATGAGTTCAAGGCACGAACAGGTGTCCAGTCATTGCCTAAACCGCCTGCCCATTTAGACAACATTGCGTTATCACGCATCGCGCCATAAATGTCATACAGGTCATCATCAATTGTGGTTAAGTAGCAGCTTGATAACTGTGGACGTAGCGTACCTGAGTTAAATAACGTCGGAGTAGACGCCATGTAATCGAAGCTCGACAATAAGTTATAGAACTCGATTGCACGTTCTTCACGGTTTTCTTCGTTAAGTGCAAGACCCATCGAAACACGCATGAAGAATAATTGTGGTAATTCGAAACGTACGCCATCTGAGTGGATGAAATAACGATCAAATAAAGTTTGTAGACCTAAGTACGTGAATTGATTTGAGCGTTCTGGTTGAATCGCCGCTGCCAATTTTGCAAGGTCAAAGTTAAGAAGTTCTGGTGAAAGTAGCTCTAGCTCAATACCTTTTTTAAGGAAAGTTTCTAAAGCATCGCCTTCAACCGTGTTTTCAGACAAACCAAGGAAGGTTAAACCTGTTGCAACCAATTCATCACGAAGTAGGCGAGCGGTCACGTAGGTATAGTTCGGTTCTTGTTCAATACGGGTACGTGTCGCCATCATCATCGTAGTCGAGATGTCTGACTCTTTTACACCGTTGTAAAGGTTTTTAATGGTTTCATCGATAATTGCTTGCGCATCAATGCCTTCTAAACCTTCAGCCGCCTTATTAACTTTGGCTTGGAGCGCGCTCAAGTCTAATGGCTTAAGTTGGCCGTCTTGTGCAGTGATTTGCAAGGTCGGATGATGGTGTGCACCTGTTTGCTGACGAGCAGATGTACGTTGTTCACGGTAAATCACATAGGCACGCGCAACTTTCTGTTCACCAGTACGCATTAGTGCCAATTCCACTTGATCTTGGATTTCTTCAATATGGATTGTACCGCCAGAAGGTAAACGACGGTTAAAGGTGTTCATCACCATTTCAGTTAATTGTGAAATGCGGTCATGAATACGGCTAGAGTCAGCGCTTTGTTGTCCTTCTACCGCTAAAAAGGCTTTACCAATTGCGACAGAAATTTTTTCGGCATCAAAAGCAGCAACATCACCAGTTCGTTTAATCACCTGAAGTTGCCCAGGGGTGGATGTGATTACGCTCATGTCAGCATAGCTCCATTGTCATCTATTGTTATGTTTATGGACCATTTGAACTGGGCAAAAAGTGTGCCACAGTGTTTGAGGAATAAACACAAGACTTAGTGGTTTAAAATTGAATTGAACACAAGATACGGGAAAATTGAGGGTAGATCAATATTGACATTTTACTAAAAATTTTTCTGATTTTTGCCAAAAAAAAATAGCTCAAATTTCCGAGTTTTTTATGCTTATGGTTTAAGCCTTATTAGACAAGGGCATAGCATAGCAAAGCTCTATTTATCTGCTTATAGATAACCTTGTGGATAAGTGAAAAAGAATAAAACTGATCAGACAGTTTATGATCAATTGTCTGATTTGATTAATAATTGATCGCTTGCGGTAAGGTATGTTGAATTGAGCCAAAAAAGGCAAACTGAAAAAGCCAATTAATTCAACGATTAAAAAATATTACAAAAAGCTACTTAGATGTATCAGTTTCGTGAATAGCATCTTGTTTACAATGTAAACGTGTGTATATTGCAAAATTATATTACGTCGTATCTGTAGGATTTTTAAAAGATACGCTTCATCCTATTGAAGGGGCAGTTTATGAGCCAAGAAGAAAAGTTACCGAAAATTTTAATTGTAGAAGATGATGAGCGTCTTGCGCGTTTAACTCAAGAATACTTAATCCGTAATGGATTGGAAGTTGGGGTAGAGCCAGATGGTAATCGTGCCATTCGTCGTATTATTGCCGAGCAACCCGATTTAGTTGTTCTGGATGTGATGTTACCCGGTGCTGATGGTTTAACCATTTGTCGTGAAGTACGCCCACATTATCATCAACCAATTTTAATGCTTACCGCTCGTACTGAAGATATGGATCAGGTACTTGGCTTGGAAATGGGTGCGGATGATTACGTCGCTAAACCCGTTCAACCACGTGTTTTGCTTGCGCGTATTCGTGCATTATTGCGTCGTACAGATAAAGCACCTGAAGATGAAGTGGCACAACGCATCGAATTTGATGATTTGGTGATTGATAACGGTGGTCGTTCTGTGACTTTACATGGTGAGTTAGTCGATTTTACCAGCGCAGAATATGACTTGCTTTGGTTGTTGGCTTCTAATGCTGGTCGTATTTTGTCACGCGAAGATATTTTTGAGCGTCTACGTGGTATTGAGTACGATGGTCAAGACCGTTCAATTGACGTGCGTATTTCGCGTATTCGTCCAAAAATTGGCGATGATCCAGAAAACCCGAAACGAATTAAGACTGTGCGTAGTAAAGGCTATCTTTTTGTTAAAGAAACCAACGGAATGTAATTTACACCTCTCTTGATTCACACAGGACATTTTCGTGTTTAAACACAGTATATTCTTGCGCATCTATGCAGGTCTGGTTGTGCTGGTTGCAATCGTGGCGCTGTTTGCTTATTTGCTGGTGCAAATTATTAATTACCAGCGTGCGCAAGAATATCGTGAGTCTTTAACGGATGGTATTTCATTTATTATCAGTGAGGGGATTGCGCGTCAGCAGACAGTCCAACAAAAGATAGACTGGATTTCTGATGCTTCAGACTTGTTGGAATTGCCTATTTATTATGTCGATGCCAATAAAGTTGACCTTTCAAGAGCTGAACAAAAACGTATTAGTCAGCAAAAGGCTGCCGTGCGTTATGATGCGCAAAACTCAATTGCTTATATTATTATCGGCTTAAAAAATGACACCAATCATTATCTATATGTAAAAGTAGATAAAATTGGTGAGCGTCAAATGAAAGCGCTGCCGATTTTTATTCTGGATTATCTGGTGTATTACCCAGGACAGGAAAAAGAATATCTAGCGAAAATTCAGAAGCATTTTTCCTATCCAATTGAAATTGAGAAAGTACAAAACCTTCCTTTGGATTCGGAGCAAATTGGGCGTTTACGCTTAGATCATAGTATTATCTTGTATCGTGATAGTGCCACAGTACGCGGCACAACTATTTCGATTGTTTCTCCTATTCCAAGTACGCCATCCGAGGTTTTGGTGCTGGGACCAGTGCCTTTATTTAATTGGATGCCATTCCAATTGGCAGCAGGCATTACTTTACTGAGTTTATTTGTCTTGAGCTTGGGGGTTTATGGTCTGATATTGCCTATGCAGCGTAAGATTCGTGAAGTGAACTATGCATTAAATCGCATGAAATCGGGCGATTTGAGTCTGCGCTTACCCATTGATGGTACCGACGAAATGGCAAGTTTGGCATCAAGTTATAACAGCATGTCAGACCATATCCAGCGTTTGATTGAGGCGCAGCGAGAGTTAATGCGCGCGGTATCACATGAACTCAGAACACCCGTGGCACGTATTCGATTCGGTATGGAAATGCTGGCTGAGGAAGATGATTATGAATATCGCATACAGCAAGTCGACATGATTGATAAAGATATTGAGGCGCTAAATACCTTAATTGATGAAATTATGACCTATGCGAAGTTGGAGCAAGGCACGCCTTCACTTGATTTTGAAAAAATTGTGTTGGCTGAAGTACTTGAGCAAGTTGCGACCGAAACTGAAGCATTGAAAACCCAAAAAGAAATTATTGTAGAAGCACCCTTACCAAGTGTCATTGCAGATGCGGAGCGTCGTTACTTACATCGTGTGGTGCAAAACTTAGTTGGAAATGCAGTGCGTTACTGTGACCATAAGATTGTGATTAGTGGTGGCATTACCGATGCGGGCATGGCTTATGTCTGCGTTGAAGATGATGGTCCAGGTATTCCTGAGGAAGATCGTAAACGCATTTTTGAAGCTTTTGCACGTTTAGATGATAGCCGTACCCGTGCCTCGGGTGGCTACGGTTTAGGGCTTTCTATTGTGAGTCGGATTGCTTATTGGTTTGGTGGACGTATAGAAGTTGATGCGAGTCCAACCTTAAAAGGCGCAAGATTCACCATGAGTTGGCCTGCAAAGCGTTTCGCGAAGAGTAATAAAAAGAAATTAGGGTCTAAAGAGAGTTTGGATAATTAATTTCTTATAGTTATAGTTTTTAATTTTTAATATGCCCAGTATTGCTCTTGAAGGGAGTTAGCTGGGCTTTTATCTATGTGTATCTACAGTGCTTTAATCCAAAATACTAGCATCAGGTTCGATAATTTGTTTACCGCTCTTTAGGCTTTCTAAAGCATCTTGATTGAAATCGATTAATAACGAATTATTCACAGTATCAATAGAATGACCCGTAATTAATTTTTGGTCTCCATTCAGTGTTTCTACTTTATAGTCATCTACAATGTTGAATATTCCGTCTAAATTGGTGGTGGTTGAAGCGCGATCTTGTCGGAATAATTCATAGATATCACGCAGATCAAATATTGCATTGTTTGCATCGGGATGCTTTGCAATATAATTTTCAATATGGCGAATGAGCAGTTGTGCAAACAAGTAATAATTGGGTTTATGTGTGAATTCTAGATTCATGTGTTTGCTCCTTATTATTTGTTTTACATGATGATATAGGAATACCATAATCACGATCTTTGCGAAATTTAGTCGTGTAGCAGTGTTGTAAATAAAATAAAGAATTCTTTTAAAACCATCTTACAATTTTGAAGACTTTTAACCCAAATTTATATGAAGCATAGATTGCGATAGTGAATTATTTATAGATGCATTGCGCTGTGAAAATTTGCGGCTTAACTAGACAAATAAAGGATTTCAGCAATAAAGCCTTGCACAGAAATCCGTATTAAATGAAAGTCATGTTGAAAAAAATGATGGAATTTTATTTTTTCATTCAATAAAGCGATAGTGGGGTGGGTTTCAGTGTTTTATGCGTGGAAATATAGAAAAAAGCTCAAAAAATCATCCAAAAGACTAAGACCTATAAACTAGCAAGTGAAATCATAAATCAGGTACAATTGGCGGGATTAATTTTGTGTTTGGTGTATTTGAAGGCCAATACATACATTCTTTGTTAATAAATAGGCCTGCCAGGAGTTATCCCCGCATGAGTGCCATTACTCCATACGAATGGGCAATAATTGCCTTCGTGATCGGCGTTACATTTCTTTGTGCTTTTATGCTCACAGTTCCATTACTCCTTGGGGGTAAGTCATGGGGCCGTGCTAAGCAGGAGCAGTTTGAGTCAGGCGTAGTGGGTGCAGGTGGTGCACGTATTCGCTTGTCTGCTAAGTTCTATTTGGTTGCTATTTTCTTCGTGGTTTTTGACTTAGAAGCGCTTTATCTTTACGCATGGTCTACCTCTGTACGTGAAGTGGGCTGGTTAGGTTTTACAACTGTTGTAATTTTTGTGGTCGATTTATTGATTGCTTTAGTTTATGCAGTTTCTGTTGGTGCATTAAATTGGGCACCTACAGATCGTCGTAAAGCTGCTGGTAAAGTGATTAAAGTTGGCTCTCCAAATATGAACATTGCTGACATTACACGTTTTAACTCTATTGAAGAATTGGTAACAGACCCTACGGGTCATATTCCAGCTCAATCATCTGGTCGCGTGAAAGCAAAATCACCGACTGTCTCATCTAAGGAGTAACTCGGGATGAAATATACCTTAACCCGTGCGAATCCGAATGCTGATCAATATCCACTTCAGGAGCGCCAGATCGTTACGGATCCGCTTGAAGAAGAAGTGAATAAGAATGTGTTCATGACTCGTTTAGAAGACGTGTTACACACAGCAGTAAACTGGGGACGTAAGAACTCAGTTTGGCCGTTTAACTTTGGTACATCTTGCTGTTACGTAGAGTATGCAACGACCTTAACGGGTGTGCATGACTTGTCACGTTTCGGTGCTGAGGTAATTCGTGCTTCACCGCGTCAGGCGGATTTGATGATTGTAGCAGGCACATGCTTTGTCAAAATGGCGCCTGTTATTCAGCGTTTGTATGAGCAAATGTTAGAGCCTAAATGGGTGATTTCAATGGGTGCTTGTGCAAACTCAGGTGGTATGTATGACATCTACTCTGTAGTGCAAGGTGTCGATAAAATTATTCCTGTCGATGTGTACATCCCAGGTTGCCCACCGCGTCCAGAAGCATTAATCCAAGCGTTAATGTTACTACAGGACCAAATTCAATTAGAGCGCCGTCCACTATCTGCCGTGATTGGTGATGATCTTCAGCCTGTATATAAGCCAAAGATGATGCCAGAACGCGATCGTAAGAATGCACAGCGTATTGCTGTGAAAAACTTACGCTCTATGGATGAAATTAAATAATTTTAACGATGAATGTTTGATGCACCCGAGATGGGTGTAATTGTCGTTAAGGTTGACTGAATTTGTATTAAATAGGAAGCCAAGCCAATGGCTGAAACTGACATTGCTATGCCAGAATCAACAGCAGTTGATTCACGCCCAGCATTTGCAATTATAGAAGAACTCAAAACCAAATTTGGTGAGAACTTCTATGTGCAAACGACTCGTGAAGATTTTCCAACGGTCTGGGTTGAGCGCGCACGCGTACAAGAAGTTTTAATGTTCTTGCGTACAGTGTCACGTCCTTACGTGATGCTGTTTGATTTGTCTGCGGTAGATGAGCGTTTACGTACTCACCGTGACAGTTTGCCTGCGTCTGACTTTACAGTGTTCTACCACTTATTGTCATTAGAGCGCAATACGGATATTCGTATTAAAGTTGCATTGAATGAGAGTGATCTCAACATTCCAACTGCGACCAATATCTGGCCAAATGCAAACTGGTATGAGCGTGAAGCTTACGATATGTTCGGCATTAATTTCGAAGGGCATCCAATGCTCCGTCGTATTTTGTTGCCAACCTATTGGGAAGGTCACCCGCTACGCAAGGAATACTCTGCACGTGCTACGGAATATACACCGTACATGCAGAACCAAGCGAAGCAGGACTTCGAACAAGAGCATTTACGTTTTGTCCCTGAAGATTGGGGTTTAAAACGTGGGAATGCAGACGAAGACTTCATGTTCCTCAACTTAGGTCCTAACCATCCATCTGCGCACGGTGCATTCCGTGTCATTTTGCAGTTGGATGGCGAAGAAGTGAAAGACTGTGTGCCTGATATCGGTTATCACCACCGTGGTGTGGAAAAGATGGCTGAACGTCAAACTTGGCATTCATTCATTCCGTATACCGACCGTGTCGACTACTTAGGTGGTTGTGCGCAAAACATGCCATACGTGATGGGTGTTGAGCAGCTTGCGGGCATTCAAGTGCCTGACCGCGCGCAATGTATCCGTGTCATGATGTCTGAATTGTTCCGTATCAATAACCACTTGTTATATATCGGTACTGCAATTCAGGATGCGGGTGGTATGACGCCAGTCTTCTACATGTTTGCTGACCGTCAAAAAATCTATGACGCGATTGAAGCGATCACGGGTTACCGTATGCACCCAGCGTGGTTCCGTATCGGTGGTACAGCGCATGACCTTCCAAACAACTGGCAGCATTTGATTCGTGAAATTCTCGAATGGATGCCAAAACGTTTGAAGGAATACCATACAGCAGCACTTAAAAACTCTGTATTTGAAGGCCGTACACGTAATGTTGCGCAATACGATGCAAAATCTGCATTGGCTTGGGGTGTAACAGGTACAGGTTTACGTGCAACTGGTATTGACTTTGATGTGCGTAAATACCGTCCGTACAGTGGTTATGAAAACTATGACTTTGAAGTTCCTGTAGAGTACGAAGGCGATGCCTATGCACGTGTCATCGTTCACTACCGTGAAATTGAACAGTCACTCAAAATCGTGAAGCAATGTTTAGACAACATGCCTTCTGGTGCATACAAAGCGGATCACCCTTTGGCTGTTCCACCACCAAAAGACAAAACATTACAAGATATTGAAACCTTGATTACGCACTTCTTAAGCGTATCTTGGGGTCCTGTAATGCCTGCTGGTGAAGCCTCTGTCATGGCTGAAGTGGTCAAAGGTGCAAGTAACTACTACTTGACTTCTGATAAGTCAACGATGAGTTATCGTACCCGTATTCGTACACCAACTTTCACCCATTTACAGCAAATGCCTTCCGTGATTAACGGCAGTCTGGTATCTGACTTGATCATTTATTTAGCGACAATTGACGTCGTAATGGCTGACGTGGATCGCTAAGGGGTAACGCATTATGATGATTTTGACTGATAAAAAGCCACGTGTGAATGTTGAAGGGATTTTGACTGCGGAAGAAATCCACGATATTGAACATCACATTGATCACTATCCGTACCCACGTGCAGCCTGCCTTGACGCGCTGAAGTGTGTACAACGCCGTAATGGTTGGGTAGATGATGCGCAAATGAATGCGATTGCGCAAATGCTAAGCATGAGCGTCGCAGACCTTGAAGGTGTCGCAACATTCTATAACCGTATCTACCGTCAACCTGTAGGCCGTCATGTAATTTTGCTCTGTGACTCGATTGCGTGCTTCTTAATGGGTGCAGAAACTTTAGCTGAAGCATTCCAGCGTGAGCTCGGTATTCAGTTTGGACAAACGACAGCAGATGGTCGTTTTACATTGTTACCAATTTGCTGTTTAGGTAACTGTGATAAAGGTCCGACGCTGATGATTGATGAAGACACGCATGGTCTAGTTGAAGTGACTTCAGTGAAACAGTTATTGGAGAAGTATGTATGAATACCGAACCAAAACCAATTTATGGCGACGGTAACCCAGAAACTCATCCATTAACGTGGCGCTTGAGTAAACAAGAGTTTGTACGTAGTGCCGATGACTATGAAGCATTGGAAGGTTATGCAGGCTTTAAAAAAGCTTTGACTATGCCACCAAAAGACGTGCTTGAAGTCATTAAAGCTGCAACCGTTAAAGGTCGTGGTGGTGCAGGCTTCCCAGCAGGGATTAAATGGTCGTTGATGGCACCAAATGATGGTGGTCCACGCTATTTGATCTGTAATGCCGATGAGATGGAACCAGGCACCTTTAAAGATCGTTTGTTGATGGAAAAACTTCCACATCAATTGATCGAAGGAATGCTGATTGCGGGTTATACACTTGAAGCAACCCATGGTTATATCTTTATCCGTGGCGAGTACATTGAAGCTGCTGCTTATTTAAATGAAGCACTAGAGCAAATCCGTGCTAAAGGTTACTTGGGTGAAAACATCCTTGGCACTGGCTGGAACTTCGAAATGCACGTGCATACGGGTGCGGGTCGTTATATCTGTGGTGAAGAAACTGCATTGATTAACTCGCTTGAAGGTCGTCGTGCAAACCCACGTACCAAGCCGCCATTCCCGCAAGTTGCTGGTGCTTGGGGTCGTCCTACGATTGTCAATAACGTAGAGACCTACAACAACTTACCTGCAATTTTGCTGCGTGGTCCAGAGTGGTATATCAATCTTTCTGCTGGGAAATCGAAAGATCCAGGCACTAAGATTTATGGCGCATCAGGCAAGGTGAAATTCCCAGGTCTTTGGGAGCTTCCATTTGGTACAACGGCACGTGAAGTGATTGAAGATCATGCTGGCGGTATGCGTGATGGCTTGACGTTAAAAGCATGGTTACCGGGTGGTGCATCAACTGACTTCTTGGCAGCTGAACATATTGATCTACCAATGGATGCGGAAAGCATCATGAAAGCAGGTTCGCGTTTAGGTACGTGCTTACTGATGGTGGTGGATGAAACTCAATGTATGGTTTCGGCGACACGTAACTTAGAAGAATTCTTTGCACGTGAATCATGTGGTTTCTGTACGCCTTGTCGTGATGGTTTACCGTGGGCGGTGAAAGCACTGAAAGCCTTGGAAGATGGCACAGGCAAGAAAGAAGATATCGACCACTTACAAGAGTTAACGCGTAAGCTTTGGATTGGTAAGACTTTCTGTGCGCATGCTCCAGGTGCAATGGAACCGTTGATGGGCGCACTCAAATATTTCCGTGGTGAGTTTGAAGCAAAAGTAGTGAATGCTGCTGCGCAAACTCGCAACGTAGAACAAGCTTAAGGAATTCGACTATGGCTACAATTCATGTCGATGGCAAATCGTACGAAGTCAATGGCTCAGAGAACTTGCTGCAAGCATGTTTGTCTTTGGGTATTGATATTCCGTACTTTTGTTGGCATCCATCCTTAGGTTCTGTCGGTTCATGCCGTCAATGTGCTGTGACTCAATACGCGAATCCAGAAGATACGCGTGGTCGTTTGGTCATGTCATGTATGACACCTGCATCTGACAATACCTACATCTCGATTGAAGACAAAGAAGCGACTGATTTCCGTGCTTCTATTGTTGAGTTCTTGATGACCAACCACCCACACGACTGTCCAGTCTGTGAAGAAGGTGGTCACTGTCATTTACAGGATATGACTGTAATGACGCAACACGACCGTCGTCGTTATCGTTTCACCAAACGTACGCACTACAACCAAGAGTTAGGCTCATTCATTTCTCATGAAATGAACCGTTGTATCGCATGCTACCGTTGTGTTCGTTACTATAAAGACTATGCTGGCGGTACGGACTTTGGCGTGTATGCCAATGCATCGCGTGTGTACTTTGGTCGTCCAGAATCTGGGACTTTAGAATCTGAATTCTCAGGTAACTTGACTGAAGTATGTCCAACAGGTGTATTTACCGATAAGACTCACTCTGAACGCTACAACCGTAAGTGGGACATGCAGTATGCGCCAAGCGTATGCCAAGGCTGTTCTTCAGGTTGTAACATTTCACCGGGCGAGCGTTATGGCGAATTACGTCGTGTCGAAAACCGCTTTAACGGTGAAGTGAACCAATACTTCTTGTGTGACAAAGGTCGTTTCGGTACAGGTTATGTGAACCGTGCAGATCGTCCACGTCAACCTCAGTTCCGCACGGGTGAAAATGTTGAGACTGTGTCTGTTGACCAAGCACTCGATAGCGTGATTGCAAATATCCAAGGCAAAAAAGTATTGGGTATTGGTTCGCCACGTGCATCGCTTGAATCGAACTACGCATTACGTGAGTTGGTCGGTCAAGACAACTATTCGACAGGTATGTCTCAAAAAGAGCAAAACTTGGTTGAATTGGCGGCTTCAATCATGCAAACCGAGGGTGTTTACAACCCGAATATGCGTGAAATCGAAAGCTATGATGCCGTGTTGATTTTGGGTGAAGACTTAACTCAAACTGCACCACGTATGGCATTGTCTGTTCGTCAAGCGGCGAAAAACAAAGCCAAAGAAATGGCTGCGGAACGTCGTACTCAAGACTGGTTAGCTGAACCTGTACAACGTATTGCTCAAGATGCGAAGTCACCAATTTATATCTTGGCGGCAACCCAAACGCGTTTAGCGGATGTTGCGACAGGTGAAGTGGTAGCTTCTCCAAATGACATCGCACGTTTAGGTTTTGCGATTGCTGCGGCAGTGAAAGGCGATGCAATTCTTGGTTTAGCAGATGATGCGAAAGCATTTGCACAAACGATTGCGGACACTTTAAAAGCAGCGAAGAAACCATTGGTGATTTCGGGTACAAGCTTACAAGATCCTGCGATTATGGAAGCTGCTGCACAAGTTGCACAGAATCTTGGCAATGCAGGCTTAACCTTGACTGTTCCAGAAGTGAACTCAATGGGCTTAGCAATTCTTGGTGGTCAAAGCCTAGAGCAAGTTTTTGCACAAGACTATGACACCGTGATTGTGGTTGAAAACGATCTTTACCGTCGTTTACCTACAGCTCAGGTCGATGCAGCACTTGCAAAAGCTAAAGATGTAATCGTACTTGATCATTCTGAAACTGAAACTGTGAAGAAAGCAGATATCGTACTTTCTGCGGCTTCATTTGCTGAAGGTGATGGTACTGTTGTATCTCAAGAAGGTCGTGCACAACGTTTCTATCAAGTGTATGACCCGAGCTACTACAAACCTGAACTGGCGATCAAAGAATCTTGGCGTTGGTTACATGCCATTGAAACAGGTGTGAAAGGCAAAGCGATTTCTTGGACTTTATTGGATGACGTGATCGAGTCAGTTGCGAAAAACGTTCCAGCATTACAAGCGATTGAAGATGTTGCACCTGATGCAGGCTTCCGTGTACATGGTTTGAAAATTGCACGTGAACCACGTCGTTATTCAGGTCGTACTGCAATTCGTGCACCGTTATCGATTCACGAGCCAAAACAACCGACTGACATTGACTCAGCATTAACGTTCTCGATGGAAGGTTATGTGGGGACACAAACTCCATCTGCACTTGTGCCATTTGCATGGTCAGCAGGTTGGAACTCTCCACAAGCATGGAATAAATTCCAAGACAATGTGGGCGGCCATTTAAAAGGTGGTGATTCAGGTGTGCGTTTATTCGATCGCTTACCGAAACGTCCAGCACGTAGCTATGTTGCACCTTCAGCGGTTGTTGTTAACCCTGAAAGCTTCCGTCTTGTGCCGATGCATCACATTTTTGCTTCTGGTGAATTCACAGTGAAAACACCTGCTATGCAATCTCGTATTCCTGAAGCAATGTTTGCGGTAGGTGAACAAGATGCAGCACGTTTGAATGTTCAAAATGGGCAGCAAATTACGGTGAAAGCAGGCGAAACCAGCATTAGCTTGCCAGTTCAAGTGATTGAATATTTACCAGCAGGTTATATCGGTTATCCAATTGGTCTTGCACCGACTGTTTCTTTAGCTGAACCAGTTTCAGTCGCGGTAGGAGTGTAATTCATGAATCAAGAAATTATACGTCAAACACCGCTCTGGGCTGAAAATTGGCCAATTGCGTACTCGGTTATTCAAGCCATTGTCATTTTATTGGTGGTGGTTTTGATTGCAGCATTAATGTCATTTGTCGAGCGTCGTTTGCTCGGCTTATGGCAAGACCGTTACGGTCCAAACCGTGTTGGTCCTGGCGGTATGTTCCAGATTGTTGCCGACATGTTGAAAATCATGTTTAAGGAAGACTGGACACCAAAGTTTGCGGACAAGTTAACCTTCCGTTTAGCACCAGCAGTTGCGATGGCAACTGCGGTACTGTCGTTCATGGTGATTCCTGTGAGCCCATATTTGGGTGTGGCAGACATGAGCATTGGCTTATTGTTCTTTATGGCAATGGCGGGTATTGCAGTCTATGCGGTGTTATTTGGTGGTTGGGCTTCAAACAACAAATATGCATTACTTGGCGGTCTACGTTCTGCTGCGCAAACCATTTCATATGAAGTGTTCTTAGGTATTTCACTCATGGGTGTGGTTGCGATTGCAGGCTCATTCAACATGCGTGAAATTGTAGAAGCACAAAAAGATGTATGGTTTGTGATTCCACAGTTCTTAGGTTTCTTAATCTTCGTGGTTGCGGGTGTTGCGGTAACGCATCGTCACCCATTTGACCAACCCGAAGCAGAACAAGAATTGGCGGAAGGTTACCACGTAGAATATGGCGGTATGAAATGGGGGATGTTCTTCGTTGCTGAATATGTCAACGTGGTTCTGATTTCTGCATTGATCGTAACGTTATTCTTCGGTGGTTGGTTAGCACCATTCAACCTTGAAATTCCGTTTATTCCACCCGTATTCTGGTTCATTATCAAAACAGCATTTTTTGTGATGATGTTTGTATTGGCGCGTGGTTCATTAATGCGTCCACGTTATGACCAAGTCATGAACTTTGGTTGGAAAATTTGCTTGCCATTGGCATTGGTCAACTTACTTGTGACTGGTGCTGTGATTCTGATGAATCAGGCCTAAGACGGCAGGGAGAACAAAATGTTTAAGTTTCTAGCTGGAGTTGGGTCAATTGTACGTTCATTGTGGATGGTATTCAGCCACGTGACGCGTAAACGTGACACGATTTTATATCCAGAAGTACCGGCTGAAGAAATCGTACCACCACGTTTCCGTGGTCGTATTGTATTAACGCGCGATCCAGATGGTGAAGAGCGTTGTGTGGCATGTAACTTATGTGCTGTTGCGTGCCCAGTTGGCTGTATTTCATTACAAAAAGCTGAAAAAGAAGATGGTCGTTGGTATCCAGAATTCTTCCGTATTAACTTCTCGCGTTGTATTTTCTGCGGGATGTGTGAAGAAGCGTGTCCAACTACAGCAATTCAGATGACACCTGATTTCGAATTAGGCGAGTACGTTCGTCAAGACCTTGTATATGAGAAAGAGAATTTACTCATTTCAGGTCCTGGTAAATATCCAGACTACAACTTCTACCGTGTTACAGGTATGGCTGTAACAGGTAAAGAAAAAGGTCAGGCGCAACGTGAAAGCGCACCTGTTGATGTACGGAGTCTATTACCATGATGTGGCCGTTTTATTTGATGGCACTCGTGGCCATCGTTTCTACGGTTCGTGTAGTTACTAACGCGAACCCTGTACATGCGTTACTTAGCTTGATCGTGTCTTTACTTGCTGTTGCAGGGATGTTCATGATTGTGGGTGCACCATTTGCGGGTGCATTGGAAATTATCGTTTATGCTGGCGCGATCATGGTGTTATTCGTGTTCGTGGTGATGATGCTGAATCTTGGTGAACATACGGTTGATCAAGAGCGCAAATGGCTAACGTCATCTGCTTGGGCATATCCAGCACTCATGAGCTTCCTAATGGGCTTGATTTTAGTTTGGATGTTAGGTTCAGACTACACCACAGCAGGTCCAGTAATGGGCACTGAAATTGTAGGTCCGAAAGCCGTTGGTCAAGCACTCTTTACTCACTACTTATTATTGGTAGAAGTTGCCGCGATGTTATTGCTAGCAGCCTTGGTTGCAGCATTCCACTTAGGTAAACGTGAGCCAAGTGCAGAAGAGGACAAACAATAATGGGCAACATCCCTTTAGAACATGGTTTGATCGTTGCGACCATTCTTTTTGCACTGGGTTTTTACGGTGTAATGGTGCGACGCAACCTATTATTTATGTTAATGAGCCTTGAAGTCATGATGAATGCTGCTGCGTTGGCATTCGTTTTGGCAGGTAGTGCTTGGGTGCAACCAGATGGACAAATTATGTTCATCCTGATTTTGACCCTTGCTGCGGCAGAGGCTTGTATCGGTCTTGCGATTGTCCTTCAGTTTTATCATCGCTTCCATCATTTGGATGTGGATGCTGCTAGTGAGATGCGCGGATGAGTTATTTATATTTAACAGTATTATTTCCGCTAATCGGTTTTATTTTATTAGCGGCAGGGCGCCAAAATTTACCTGAGAAAGTTGCAGCGATTATTGGCGTTGGGGCTGTAGGTCTATCTGCTTTATTTGCCCTTATTGCGGGGATGGATTTCGTTAACAACGGTTCTGTGGCGCAAGTACAACACTTGTGGACATGGTTCAATGTTGGCGGTCTTGCACCAGGCATTAGCTTGCACCTTGATGGCTTGTCATTATTGATGATGGGCATGGTGACAGGTGTTGGTTTCCTTATTCATATCTTTGCTTCATGGTATATGCGTGGCGAAGAAGACTTTGCACGTTTCTTCTCTTATTTCAACCTATTCGTTGCCAGCATGTTGTTGTTGGTATTGGGCGATAACCTAGCGTTGTTGTTCTTAGGTTGGGAAGGTGTAGGTCTTTGCTCGTACTTGCTGATTGGTTACTACTACCAAAACCCAGAAAATGGTTTTGCTGCAATCAAAGCATTTACAGTAACGCGTGTTGGTGATGTGTTCTTACTGATTGCATTGTTCTTAATTTACCAACAGTTCGGTACATTAAACATTGCGGAAGTGGTTGCTGCGGCACCAACGGTATTAACGCAAGGTTCATCTATGGCAATCTGGACGGCATTAATGTTGTTCCTAGGTGCTGCAGGTAAATCTGCACAGATTCCACTCCAAACATGGTTAGCAGATGCAATGGCTGGTCCTACACCAGTATCTGCATTAATCCACGCAGCGACAATGGTTACTGCGGGTGTATATCTCTGCTGCCGTATGTTCACTGTATTTGAAATGGCTCCTCAAGTGATGATGTTCATTTCGATTACAGGCGCTGTAACATTGTTGGTTGCTGGTTTTGCTGCATTGGTTCAAACCGATATCAAACGTATCTTGGCTTACTCAACCATGAGTCAGTTGGGTTATATGTTTATGGCAGTGGGTGCTGAAGCATACCAAGCAGGTCTGTTCCACATGTTGACTCACGCATTCTTCAAGGCATTATTATTCTTGTCTTCTGGTGCGGTGATCTTGGCTTACCACCACGAACAAAACATTTTCAAAATGGGCGGTTTGTTCTATAAGAATAAATTCCTATTTGCTTGCTTCGCCATTGGTGGCGGTGCATTGGCCGCTATTCCATTCATCACCGTTGGCTTCTTCTCGAAAGATGCAATCTTGGGTGCTGTATGGATGAAAGGTCAGGCAGTAGCGTTATATGACTGCTTATACTGGACAGGTGTTGCAGGTGCTTTCTTAACTTCAATTTATACATTCCGCTTAATTTGGGTTGTATTCTTTGGAAAAGAAAATACGCCATATCATGCAATCAAAGGCGTGACTTACTGGGGGCCTTTGTCAATTTTAGCGGTTCTTTCAACTTTCGTGGGTGCAGCACTTAAAGCACCTGTAGAAAGCATTTTGAATGCTGCAAAAATTCCAGCGGTGATTATTCCTGAAGCGATGGAAGCGGGTGTACACGGTGCAGAACATATGGCTGTGGGTATCGCACTTGCTGGTCTTGTGATTGGTGTGATCTTATTCGCTTTTGCTTATGGTGCAGTGAAAAGTTTTGCGAAAACTTCATTGGGTGCAGGTTTGGCGAATATTTGCCGTAATGCACTAGGTTTCGATACCTTATATGATCTTATCTTCGTAAAACCATATTTACTGATTGCTAAGATTTGTGGTCGTGATCCAATTGATGGTTTATGGCTTGTATTACCTGCAATTGTGAAAGCTGGTAACGGCTTTACAAGCTCTCGTCAAACAGGTTCATTGCGTGAATACGCTTCGAGCATGTCACTGGGCATTGTGGTTCTACTGATGATCTTAGTCGTGATTCAGGTCGTGGGGAAATAAGATGGAAATCACAAACAATTTGGTTTTGCCCGCGCTGATCCTCGTACCGTTCATTGCAGGTTTTTTATGTTGGGTGGTCGATAAAATCGACCAACAACTACCACGCTATATTGCGCTCGTGGGTATGCTCATTACTTTGGGCTTAACAATCGCTTTATGGCAAACGGGTACTTACAACTATGAATTGGGTGCAAAAGTCCCAACATGGTCTGCAGAGTTCTTCTTGCCGTGGATTCAAACCCTCGGTATCAATATTCACTTGGCAGTTGATGGCTTATCATTATTAATGGTGGGCTTAACTGCGCTGTTGGGTATTTTGGCAGTTGGTTGTTCTTGGGGTGAAATTCAAAAGAACGTAGGCTTCTTCCATTTGAACCTTTTGTGGTCATTGGGCGGGGTCATCGGTGTATTCATTTCGATTGATATGTTCTTGTTCTTCTTCTTCTGGGAGATGATGCTTGTTCCAATCTACTTCTTGATTGCACTTTGGGGACATAGTGGTGCAGATGGTAAATCACGTGTTTACGCTGCAACTAAGTTCTTCATCTATACCCAAGTTGCTGGTTTAATCATGCTTATTGGTATCCTAGGCCTTGTGGTTTATGGATACATGATGACAGGCATGATCGGCTTCGATTACAACTACTTGTTAGGTGTAGCGAATACGCTTGATGCTGAGCTTCCTGCGGTGGCTTATGCCTTCATGTTGTGCTTGTTTGTTGGCTTTGCAGTTAAACTTCCTGTGTTTCCATTACACGGTTGGTTACCTGATGCACATGCGCAAGCACCTACAGCAGGTTCTGTAGACTTAGCAGGTATCCTAATTAAGACAGCTGCTTACGGTTTACTCCGTTTTGTGATTCCATTCTTCCCAGCAGCGTCTGCACAGTTTGCCGATATCGCAATCATCATGGGTTTAATTGGTATTTTCTACGGTGCTTGGTGTGCTTTCCAGCAAACCGACATGAAGCGTCTGTTGGCTTATACCTCAATTTCACACATGGGCTTCATCTTACTTGCATTGTATGCAGGTAACATTTTGACCTTCCAAGGTCTCATGATCATGATGTTAGCGCACGGCTTATCATCTGCTGCACTGTTCATTATGTGTGGTCAGGTTTATGAGCGCTTACATACACGTGACATGCGTTTAATGGGGGGTATTCGTGGTCAATTCCAATACCTTTCATTCTTCCTGATGTTCTTCGTGGCAGCGTTAGTGGGTATTCCAGGTTTAGGTAACTTCATTGGTGAGTTCTTAATCTTGATGGGTTCTTATGCCAAGTTCCCTGTATTTACTATTTTGGCTGCAATCAGCTTAGTATTCGCTGGTCTTTATGGTCTGATTTTGATTCATAAAGCTTTATTTGGTACGCCAAATGAAGAGCAAAAACAACATTACGCAAGTCCACTGAAAGATTTGAATGCGCGTGAAGTTGGTATTCTATTAATTTGTGCATTTGGTCTGCTTTGGCTTGGTCTCTACCCACAATCCTTCCTTGATATTTCAAATTCAAGCATGGCGTGGTTAGCAAACAGCTATATTCCAGTTCAAGAAGTCGTTGACGTTGTGCATCAAGCATCTGTTCAACTCGAAAATGTGGAGATGCAATAAGCCATGAACTTCACAATGTCTTTTTCTGAGCTTATGCCATTAGTTCCTGTAATGATCGTGGCATTGACCGCGGTCGTTGTGATGATCCTCACTTCGATTAAACGTAATCATAATTTAATCGCAACAGCTTCTGTGGTTGGCTTAAACCTTGCTGCGGCAAATATTTTATTCAACATGTTTGGTGGACAATTTGTACCATCAAACGTGATGGGTATGTTCATGGTGGACCCGTTCACCATGCTTTACCAATTGGTGATCTTAATTGCATCACTTGCATGCTGTACGTTGTCACACGCGTATATTGAGTCTTATAAAGATAACCGTGAAGAACTGTATATCTTGATGCTGTGCTCGGTTGCGGGTGCAATGTTAATGGTGGCAAGTTCGCACTATGCATCTTTCTTCATTAGCCTTGAGTTAATGTCGATTCCTGTCTACGGTATGTTGGCTTATACACATCAACGTGCAAACTCATTAGAAGCGGGTATTAAATACTTGGTTCTTTCTGCAACGGCTTCGGCAATGTTGCTAATGGGTATGGCATATATTTATGCTTACACAGGTTCATTGTCTTTCTATGAATCTTTCCAAGCATTGATGCAAAATATTCGTCAACCAATGGTACTTCTTGGTTTAGCGCTGATTATTTTTGCAGTTGGCTTTAAGCTTTCACTTGCACCATTCCACAAATGGACACCAGACGTTTATGCAGGAGCACCAGCTCCGATTGCAACCTTCCTTGCGACAGCAGCGAAAGTGGCGACGATTGGTCTATTTGTGCGTTACTTGCTGACTTCAGGCGCAATTTTGGTTGAGTCTTTAGTGACAATTATTACCATTATTGCAGTGCTTTCAATTTTGGTGGGTAACTTCTTGGCAGTACGTCAAGTTAACTTGAAACGTATTCTGGGTTATTCATCAATTGCACACTTTGGTTACTTGTTGATTGGTTTAATCAGCATGACCTATGCAAGCCTTGGTAATGTATCAGTTTATGTCATCACTTATGTGTTAACCACGATTGGTGCATTTGGTGCTGTGGCATTGATGTCGAGCCCATACAATAACGTAGATGAAGCTGAAAGTTTGGCAGATTACCGCGGTTTATTCTGGCGCCGTCCAGTATTAACAGCGACGTTAACTGTGATGATGTTGTCTTTAGCGGGTATTCCGTTAACAGCTGGCTTCATTGGTAAGTTCTTGGTCGTGATGGCTGCTGTAACAACTCAACACTGGTTCTTGGCTGCAATGATTGTGGTAGGTTCGGGTATTGGTTTGTACTACTACCTCCGTGTGATGGTTGTGATGTACATGACTCCGCCAGAAACTCCACGTATTGATGCTGTAGATCACTGGGGTCAAAAAGTGGGTGGTATCATGGTATTACTTGCGGCACTTGCAGTATTGGTGATTGGTATTTATCCAGATCCAATTATCAAAATGGCCTTACAAGCTGAGATTTTATCTCCATTGCATTTCATGTTAACGCGTCAATAATTGAAAAAATTATTGTGTTAATCGGAAAGCCCCCACGAGTTGGGGGCTTTTTTTGTTATAAGATTTATAAAAAACATTTATAATAGTACAAATAATGTTTTGATTTTTTTAGGTGTACTTCTGTGGCTATTCATGAAATTCGTCATCCTTTGATTCGACATAAACTTGGTTTATTGCGTCGCGCTGATATTAGTACAAAGAATTTTCGTGAATTGGCGCAGGAAGTGACTATGTTGCTGACCTATGAAGCGACCAAAGACTTAGCTGTGGTTGATCATGAAATTAATGGCTGGGCGGGTAAAGTTACGACACAACGTATTGCGGGTAAGAAAATTACCGTAGTGCCAATTCTTCGTGCAGGTATTGGTATGCTGGATGGTTTCTTAAACTTGATTCCAAGTGCCAAAGTGTCTGTATTGGGTTTGGAACGTGATGAAGAAACTTTAGAAGCACGTACTTACTATAAAAAATTGGTTCCAGATGTGCAGAATCGTATCGCCATGATTATTGATCCAATGTTGGCGACAGGTGCTTCGTTGGTGGCTGCAATTGACGTTTTAAAAGCCAGCGGTTGTAAAGACATACGTGTCATGGTGTTGGTTGCTGCACCAGAAGGCATAAAAAGGGTGGAAGATGCACATCCTGATGTGACAATTTTTACTGCTTCTGTTGATGATGGCTTAAACGCACAAGGCTATATCGTGCCAGGTCTAGGCGATGCTGGTGACAAAATTTTTGGTTCAGTACAAAAAGATTAATCTTGAGCCTCAGCAAAAAGGGGCTTTTATGGCCTCTTTTTTATATACTAAAACAAAGCGTGTACATATAGGATCTGTTTATGAAGGCCGAGCAATATCAAGGCAAAGTTAAGCAATATAATGCTGACAAAGGTTTTGGTTTTATTTCCTCATCTGAAGGCGATGTGTTTTTTCATATCTCGGATTTTCCTGCAGACTCAGGCGAGCCGAAACGCAATGAACGTGTGAAGTTTAATGTGGTTGAAAATGGCGATCGCTATAAAGCAATTAAGATTGAGCGTGTTGAAGATAATTCTGCTAAAGCCAAGAAGTCGAAAGTATCAACGCATAATAAATCGATTACATCCACTTTATTGACAAACTTTAGACGTTGATCACGAACTGTTTAATTTATTTCATTTCAAATTGAAGAAAGAGACTTTAGGGTCTCTTTTTTATTAATTACAATAAAAAAATAAAAAAGATTGGGGCGAATTATGTTTATTGAGGGGAAGATTAAAAACTACAATTCGGAACGTGGTTTTGGGTTTATTCGTGCCACAGATGAATCGGAAGATATTTTTTTTCATATTAAAGATTTCCCAAGCTGGCACATTAAGCCCAATGAGGGAGAACAGCTCAAATTTCGCGTAATCGAGGAACAGGGGAAATTTAAGGCATCCGATATTGTGCGTTTAGATCTAAAGCCAGAGAATGATTACTCCCTGATGGAGCAGCATAGCTTTGTGTACCAGACCATTCCGATTTCAGAGAAAATCATTCTGCCAAAGAAATCGGTATCGCGCTTAAAATATATCATCTTGTTTATGCTTATTTTAGTGACTGGATTGGGTTTTGTCGGCTATCAAAAAGTTCAGAATTACCGTATAGCAAAACAATTGAAAGCAGAACAATTGATACAACAACAAAAAAGAATTGTAGAACAGCAGCGAGAAGCATTGGGGAATTTACCCGACCAAATTCTTTCAACGCAGGGGAGGAAAAATTTGGATAAAGTAGGTTATGCGGTTAATGTTCAGCAGGTGAGTACAGCATCATCCTCTGGCTTTACAACGACTCACGGTGCAAAGGTACAAAAGGGTGAACAGCTTGCTCATTTTAAATGTGACGGGCGTACCCACTGTGGTCAAATGCGATCTTATGATGAGGCTGTATTTTTCTTAAGAAATTGCCCAAATACACAAATGGATGGCAATCACGATGGTGAACCGTGTGAGAAGCAGTTTGGAAGATAAATTTTGGAATAAAAAATGCTCCATGTGAGGAGCATTTTTAACGATGAAGGTGATTAACCTTCGCAGAATTTCATAAAGGCTTTTAAACCTGGTCCTTGATACTTTTGGCGATGCACCAACATGAATAGAGGTCGTGAAAGTTGCCAGAACGGTGTTTTCAGTACCACCAAATGTCCTTTTTCTTGTAAAGGTTCAATCGCGAGTTTAGAAATACACGACATGCCTAAACCACCCGCAACAATTTTAAGAATCGCTTCGTTATGTCCAAGGGTGAGACGAATATTGGCATCTGGCAAGTCTTGCAAAATAGCATTATCAAAAACTTCACGGGTACCTGAGCCTTCTTCACGTAGAATCCATTCTACATTGTCAAAGTCTGCAGGACTGAGTTCACGATTTAAGCGTGCAAGAGGATGGTTTGGTGCACAGCACACCGCCAATTCATCATCACGCCAATGGATACATTGTAATTGAGGTAAATGACATGAACCTTCAATTAAAGCGAGATCTAATTGGAATTGATTCACTGCTTCAATCATTTGGCGCGTATTTCCAACCTGAAGTTGTAAATGTGCCTGTGGTTGAATTTGTAAAAAACTGGCCATGAGGTCAGGCATTAAGTAGTCGCTGATGGTTAAGGTTGCCCCTAAACGTAAATCGATACTTTGTAATTCACCTTTTGCTGCTTGTTCAAAGGCTTCACAGCGGCCTAAAATCTCAAGCGCTTGTGGCAATAAAAAACGACCTAAATCATTCAATTGCAGACGTTTGCCTAAACGGTCGAATAGCGGAGCCCCTAAACCATCTTCTAGATCTGCCAGTGCCATACTTGCAGCACTTTGAGTCAACTTCACCGCGTCGCTGGCTTTGGTCACGGTGCCTTCTTGAGCGACTGCTACAAAAACAGCCAATTGGCGTAAAGTCATGCGCATGAATGTAGCCTTAACATTTAAAAAATATTAATAAATTATGCTGTCATGCTAACATGAGCACAGTCTTTGATGCCACGTCGAAATCATGTCAATTGAAAAATTTAGCGTAGAAAAGGTTTTATCTGTACAGCGTTGGACCAATACTTTATTTAGTTTTACCATGACACGGCCTGCGCATTTTAAGTTTACCGCAGGACAATTTGCCCGCATTGGCTTAAAAGTGGGCGATGAATTGGTCGTACGTGCTTATTCAATTGTGTCTTCACCCTTTGATGAAACCTTAGAATTCTTTTCAATTGTGGTGCCAGATGGGGCATTTACGTCTAACTTACAGCATTTACAAGTGGGCGATGAGCTGTATTTAGAAAAAATTCCTTACGGATTTTTGACCCTGACCCGTTATCAATTGCCTTTACCACAGGATTTATGGCTATTGGCGACAGGCACGGGCTTGGCGCCTTTCGTTTCTATGTTGCAAGACTTCGAAACGTGGAGCAAATATCGAAAGATTCATTTGGTTTACAGTGTCCGTACCGCTTCAGAGCTTGCCTATGGTGAACGCATTCAGCACATTGCAGCAACTTTCGGAGAAGGGCATACAGGCTTTAAATTTGTGCCGATTATTACCCGTGATCCGCAAGCCGTGTTGCATGATCGTTTGCCGATATTGATCGAGAATGGTGCATTAGAACAGGCAGTAGGCTGCCCATTTAATCCTGAGACCAGTCATGTGATGTTGTGTGGTAATCCACAAATGGTGGAAGATACCAAAGAAGCATTAAAAGCACGGGGTTTAACGATGAATCGCCGTGGTGAAGGCAATATTGCGGTCGAAAATTATTGGTAATGAGCCGCATTGTAGCGGCGCAAGAGCATTTAAAGCAGTACACGGACGGTTGCTGTCGTGTAGGATTGCCTTTCATGGAGATGTTTTTAGTGCACAAACATATCCATGAAATCACGAATTTCATAAATCGCACTGTCTAAATCTGTGCTGAGCCAAATGGGTTCAAACAAGCCTGCATAATATTCCAAGCGATCTTGTGGAACCACCAATCGCACAGGACATTCCTCTTCCAGTAAGCGCCAAGGCAGAATTGGAACTTCATTGTCTAGGAATGCTGCAATATTGCGAATATCCACAATCATGGCATTCACGCACTCTGGAAAAGGCATGACTGAAAATTCTTCAGTGCGACGACGGAAATATTCTAAATCACCCCATTTCAGCACATAGCTGGGTTTGGTAAATTCAATAATACCAATCAGATGCTGATCACGTGTGTAGTGTAGTGAACATTGATGGGTGACGTCGGTGTCAAGATCAAGTGTGACACTTTGTTGACTATACGCCATAAAGATTAGGAGCATTTAAAATGAGGTGGATAATTATACTCTAATTTCGCTTTAATGCGGCAGATTGGTTACATATTCTTTGATGTGCTCTTAGCATGTCACCATGCTTGGAACTATGCTAAAAGGCTTCCTTTTTTTAAGTTAAATAAGCTGCTGTTTTTATAAATAAATACAAATCATTTTGAACTAAAAGTCAAAATTGGTATGGCTTATGCATTTGTGTTTAGCATCAAGTGAGGGCGAGGTGCTTATGTCAAATGTTAAAAGTGTAGTTGCAGAAGTCAATTCAGATCATCATTCCAATACAGAATATTTTGCTCAGCGCAAACTCAAACAAGGCGCTGTCGGATGGCTATTACTGATTGGGCTAGGCGTTGCCTATGTTATTTCTGGTGACTTTGCAGGCTGGAACTTTGGCTTGGCACAAGGTGGATGGGGTGGGATGTTTATTGCCACCATTGTTGTCGCGATCATGTACTTATGTATGTGCTTAGCCATGTCGGAAATGTCGACCATGTTACCTACAGCGGGAGGAGGTTATAGTTTTGCCCGTACGGCTTTTGGACCTTTGGCTGGATATTTAACAGGCACAGCGATCTTGATTGAATACGCGATAGCACCTGCGGCAATTGCAGTATTTATTGGCGCTTACTGTGAATCCTTGTTTGGGATTGGCGGATGGTTTGTGTATTTACTTTGCTATCTATTTTTTATGGGCATTCACCTTAAAGGTGCGGGAGAAGCCTTAAAAATTATTTTCGTTATTACCGCCGTGGCTGCCGTAGCATTACTGGTCTTTATTGCCGCCATGTTGCCACACTTTGACAGCCAGAATTTACTCAATATTCCTGTCAAAACTGATGCAGTTGGAGCAAGTGCATTTTTACCTTTGGGCTATTTAGGTATTTGGGCGGCTGTGCCTTATGCCATCTGGTTTTTCTTGGCGGTGGAAGGTGTGCCTTTGGCGGCAGAAGAAGCCAAAGAACCACATAAATCTTTACCTCGAGGCTTGATTGGTTCAATGCTGATTTTAGCCGTGTTTGCCTTAGCCATTTTATTTTTGGGTGCGGGTGCCGCAGGCGCAGATACCTTAAAAGCGTCTGGTGCACCATTGGTGGATGCGTTAAAAGTGGTCTATGGCGAAAATACGTGGTTGGCAGGCTTTGTTAATTTCGTGGGATTGGCAGGTTTAGTTGCGAGTTTTTTCTCGATTATTTATGCCTATTCACGTCAGATTTTTGCCTTATCTCGAGCAGGTTATTTACCCAAGAAACTTTCATTAACAAATAAAAACCATGCACCGTATTTAGCCATCATTATTCCTGGCGTGATTGGGTTTATGCTGTCTTTATCAGGCGAAGGTGATTTGCTGATTTTGATGGCAGTTTTTGGTGCCACTATTTCTTATGTACTGATGATGATGGCGTACATCAAATTAAAAATTACCAAACCGCATATGCCACGTCCTTACAAAGCTCCTGGTGGAATTGTTACCGCTTCGGTTGCCTTAGTTTTAGCCGCTATAGCGACGGTTGCAGGTTTTGTGGTGGATCCGAAAGTGTGGTTTATGGCAGCCGCAATTTATGCGGTGTTTATCCTGTATTTCTTATTGTATAGCCGTCATCATTTGGTGGCAGGCACCCCAGAAGAAGAATTTGCCAATATCCAAGCAGCAGAACAAGAACTTAATACATAAGACATAAGGAGTTTGGGCCGTGATTTATCGGATTGATGTTGCGCATCAACATTATGTTTTTTCAGATTTAAAAATGCTGATGGCCAAGGCGACACCTGAGCGTTCAGGAGATCAGCTTGCAGGTATTGCCGCGCAGAATGCAACAGAGCGTGTTGCTGCGCAAATGTGTTTGGCAGATGTCCCTTTAAAGCAGTTCTTGAATGAAGCGCTGATTCCTTATGAACAGGACGAAGTGACCCGACTGATTTTAGATGAACATGATGCAGCGGCATTCTATCCAATTTCACATTTTACAGTGGGAGACTTGCGCAATTGGTTGTTGAGTGCAGATGCCACCACCGAAAAATTGACCGTGCTACAAGCAGGATTAACGCCAGAAATGGTGGCCGCCGTCAGCAAGATTATGCGCAATCAGGATTTAATTTTGGTGGCAAAAAAATGCCGCGTGATTACCCAGTTTCGCAATACCATTGGCTTAGAAGGACATTTATCCACCCGTTTACAACCGAATCATCCCACCGACGATGTTTTGGGCATTTCCGCCAGTATTTTGGATGGGCTGATGTATGGTAATGGTGATGCGGTGATTGGGATTAACCCCGCGACCGATAACCTGCAAAACCTGTCTGAACTATTAAAGCTGCTCGATTACATTATTCACGAATATGATATTCCAACCCAATCTTGCGTGCTGACGCATGTAAGTTCAGGTATTCAACTTGCGAATAAAAACGTTCCAATAGATTTGATGTTTCAGTCAATTGCAGGGACCGAGCAAGCCAATAGCGCCTTTGGGATTAATTTAGCTTTACTGCAAGAAGGCTATGACGCTGCACTCAGCTTGAAGCGGGGAACCGTTGGGCAAAATGTGATGTACTTTGAAACAGGTCAGGGCAGCGCGCTTTCCAGTCAAACCCATCATGGGGTAGATCAACAAACCATAGAAGCCAGAGCTTATGCAGTGGCACGTAAGTACAAGCCATTTTTAGTCAATACCGTGGTGGGTTTTATTGGTCCTGAATATTTGTATAACGGTAAGCAAATTATTCGTGCGGGCTTAGAAGACCACTTCTGCGGAAAATTGCTAGGTGTCCCGATGGGTTGCGATATTTGCTATACCAACCATGCCGATGCAGATCAGGACGATATGGATATTCTGCTCACGTTATTAGCCAATGCAGGCATTAACTTTATTATGGGCATTCCAGGTTCAGATGATGTGATGTTGAATTATCAAACCACATCGTTTCATGATGCGTTATACATTCGTCAACTTTTAGGACTCGCGCCAGCACCTGAATTTGCCTATTGGTTAGAGCAGCAAGGTATATTAAAACAGCAATGTTCAAAGCTGGAATGGCCACAACACATGCCTGAAAAATTCTCACGTTTGCTGATGTCTTAGTTTGAGGAGATATGGATGAAGCTACATTATGATGTTCAATATCCACAGCAATTTGAACAAAACAGTTGGGAACAACTGAAACAGTTTACCGATGCTCGAATTGCCTTGGGGAGAACAGGCGGAAGCCTTCCAACTCGTCCTCTTTTAGAGTTTCAATTGGCGCATGCCCAAGCCAAGGATGCTGTACTAAAACCTCTTGATATTGAATTGTTAAGCCAGCAATTTGAGCAGCAGAGTCTGGCTTTTGTACAAGTCTGTAGTTGTGCAGTTGATAAGGATACTTATTTGAAACGTCCAGATTTGGGGCGGGAACTTTCAGCGGCTTCACGGCAAATGCTCACAGCAATGCAATCCGAGCAAACACAATATGATGTATTAATTGTTGCTGGGGATGGCTTATCTGCACGTGCGATTGAAGATAATGCGGTGAGTTTTATCTCGAAAATATTAGATGCATGTGCCCAGCAAGGTTGGTCTGTGGCACCTATCATGGTCGCAACGGGCAGTCGAGTTGCTTTGGGGGATGAAATTGCCCAAATCTTAAATGCGCAAATGTTGGTGATGCTGATTGGAGAACGTCCAGGTTTGAGTTCTCCAGATAGCATGGGGATTTACTATACATGGCAAGCTCAAAAAGGCTGTCATGATGCCATGCGTAATTGTATTTCTAATGTGCGCCCAGCAGGTTTGGACGAAGTGACAGCGGCACAACGCCTGATTGCCCTGATGTCTAAGTCAAAACAATTACAATTTTCTGGTGTAAATTTAAAGGATGAACATGAAATGGTCACTGAGCAGGGGCAGCCACAATTACTGCATGGTATTTTCTAAAAGAGCGATATCATGCTAAGTCAAAATAAAAGCTAAGCAGCTCGTTCTATAGATAATTTACAAGCGCTCACGATCAAATAATGCTTTGTCACACAACTTCATACTTTTTGTTGTTAGTATAAAAATTCAACAAGGAATGAATTGAGTGAGGGGAACATGGTACATGATTTCAATAAACCGCCTCATGTCACGAGTGCTGAAGAAATAAGACAAAAAAAACGCTTACCAGTGTACATGCTAATCTTAGTGGGTATCTTTTTCTTGGCACTTGTGGTGTATATGCTTTCAAGCGGAACGCCAAGTTAAGAATGTGCAATGGGGAATGTCTTTGAAGCAATACTCGAAGACGGGGTTCGATGCAATGATTCAAGTTAAATTTGCTTGAGTTGAAATGAATAATTTAACTGAATGATGTCTATAAAATAAAAGCTCTGGCTCAACAAGCTAGAGCTTTTTTGCTATTGGGATGTGCCCTTTTGTTGTAATTCTGCATATGGTTATTGATTAAAAAAAATACAAATTTTAAGGTAATGAAGTACCTCCATACCTTTATGAATACAACAATCAAGCTCCTGATGGAGTTAGTCATTAACAGAAATAAGAAGAGGGAATAGACATGAATGAGTTTTTTGAAGGGGGAATGAGACCCCCTGAAATGAATGGGATGTATTATTGGGATCAGTTGCATCCGATTTTGTCTGCTGTTGCTATTTTACTTATTGGTTGGGTGATTGCTTTAGTGATCGCCGCTGCGGTGAAGAAAGTATTATCTAAATTAGGCACCAATCAAAAGCTTTCTGGTGCAACAGGACATCGTTCCAATATTGAAAATATCGTGTCTAGAATAGTCTTTTGGATTGTATTGCTTATCGCCGTAATTGGTGCATTGAATGTTTTGAATCTGACCAGCGTCAGTGGTCCATTCAGTAATATGATTCAGCAGTTCTTGTTATTTATTCCTCAACTTTTGGCAGCGACAGCAGTTGCTTTTATTGGCTGGATTTTTGCCAATTTAGTGAAAGTTGGGCTGAAGAAATTACTGGATCGAACTCAGCTCGATGAAAAACTAAGTGAAGATGTTGGTGTCAGTCCTATTAGCCAAAATATCAGTGAAATTGTTTACTGGCTGATTCTATTGCTATTTTTACCGATTGTTCTGTCGATTTTAGGTTTAAATGGTTTGCTGTTCCCAATTCAAAATATGTTGAATGAAGCCATTTCATATCTACCGAACTTGTTTATTGCCATTGTGATTGTATTTGTCGGCTATATTTTGGCAAAAATTGTTCGAGGTATTCTGGAAGGATTGATACAAAGTTTAGATCTGCAAAAGCAAGCGCAAAAAATCGGATTGTTTAAGAACTCGAATTTAGCTCATGTATTAGGCTCATTTGTATTTGCCATTATTATTATTACTGCCTTAATTATTGCATTTGAAGTCTTGGGTATTAATTCAATTTCACAACCTGCAACGGCGATGTTGTACGAAATTATGAATGCAATCCCGCAGATTATTGCGGCAGGGCTAATTTTGATTATTGCCTATGTGGTTTCGCGTTTTGTGGCAAATCTGGTGGTGGATGTAATCTCTGGGACTGGAGTGGATAATATTCCTGCCAAACTCGACCTACAGCGTTTTCTAGGCACCACGAAAATTTCATGCGTGGTGGGTTATCTGATTGTATTTTTTACCATGCTGTTTGCGGTGTCCGAAGCAGCCAATCGCTTGGGTTTAGAGCAAGTTAGTATACTGATTTCCATGTTTATCCAGTTTGGTGCCAATATTCTATTAGGTGCTGTCATTTTAGTAATTGGATTTTGGTTGGCCAATTTGGTGGCAAATATTGTACAACGCGGTGAATATCAGAGTTCACTTTGGTTAGCCAGTTTGGTTCGTGTGCTCATTATGGGATTGGTGGTTGCCATGGGCTTAAGAGCGATGGGAATTGCTGATTCAATTGTGAACTTGGCTTTTGGTTTAACTTTGGGTGCTGTCGCTGTGGCATTTGCACTCGCATTTGGGTTGGGAGGTCGTCAACCTGCGGAACGTATTTTGACTGACTTGATTGATTGTGCGAAAAAGCAGGCGAAACAACCCAATCCGCAACCGAAAACGTCGAGTCCGATGGCATCTACACAGGTCAAGCAACAAACCGCTGCAACATCATATACGGATCAGGTTGTTCCAGATGATCTATTGGTCGACCCTGAGCATAAGCCTTTGAATAACCCATACGGCTCTACAGGTGAAGCTGAAGAGGATGTTGATATTCAGCCCAAAGATGACCCGGAATAACGTGTTGAATTTTGTCGAGATCGATCATGCTTAGACTGGTCGATCTTATACATGAGGAAAGATGATGAAGAATAAGGCACCGAATAAGATTATTGCCCCAATCATTATTGCGGGAATTACTTTCGGATTTTTAGTGAGTGCGTATAAATTTATTTTTGCACAGCATTCGGCGCATCCTAATGCTAATGAAGCAGAGGATTTAACAAAACAGAAAGACTAATATTTTATGCTGAGAGAGTCGCATTTTAAATTGTATTGTGTTATTGATATAAAATATTCAGCATCATTTAGTATTTAGTTTAATACTGCTGACATATTTCTGAATTAAATTTTTAGAACTAAAAAGATAAAACGAAAGGAATTCCAATGTTAAAATTCTTGTTGACACGTTTAAATGTATTGACTGATACAGAACACAGTTTAGATCAAATGCAAAAAGCCATTCAGCGTGTGCATGCGAATCCGCAAGTACATTTATTGCGTACCGACTATTTAGAATAACGGATGAGATTTCACAGTCTATTGATGATGGGCTGGCTCAAATAAAAACAGGCAGTGCAAATTTACACTGCCTGTTTTTCATCTAAAACGATTAAACATATTCCGATGCTGCATGTGCAGATGACCATGCCCATTGGAAGTTAAAACCGCCCAAATGTCCTGTCACATCCAATATTTCACCGACAAAATATAGGCCTTTTTGCTTTTTACTTTCCATGGTTTTCGATGAAACCTCAGTGGTGTCTACACCACCTAAAGTCACTTCAGCGGTACGGTAGCCTTCGGTTCCAGATGGTTTGACTTCAAATGCATGTAAGCGTGTTGCAATGTACTCTAGTTTTTCATCCGACAACTGACCAATTGCGGTTTCAGCCAGTTCAGGCCAAATCAGGTTTTGCAGTTCAATCACGACACTTTTAGGAAAATGTTCACCAAGTAAAGTGCGAATCAGGGCTTTGGGTTGACTGTGTTTTTTCGCTTTTAGGTAATCTTGTAAATCTATGCTTGGCAAGAAGTCAATTTTGAAGCTTTGCCCTACATCCCAATAATTCGATAGCTGTAGTGAGCTTGGACCACTAAGTCCTCGGTGGGTGAATAACAAGGCTTCGGTGAAAGAATTTAAATCATTCGATAAAGTCGCATCGACCGCGTTGCCACTTAAGCGTGTGGTCACTTCTTTAAAGCTATCCGAGAAGGTAAAAGGCACCAAACCTGCGCGAGTTGGATAAACATGGTGACCAAATTGTTTTGCAATCTCATAACCAATGCCTGAACCACCTAAGGTTGGAATAGATAAACCACCTGATGCGATCACTACAGATTCGGCTTCAAAATAACCCAGTGTTGTGGCAATTTGAAAACCTTGCTCATCGAGTGCGGTGATGGCTTTCACTTCACAGTTGGTTTTAATATCAACCAAACCTGTTTTTTCACACTCACTCAATAGCATGGCTAAAATCTCTTTAGCACCATTGAGGGTGAAGAGTTGACCATGTTTACGTTCTTCATATTCAATGCCGTACTCACAAACGAGACCAATAAAGTCCCAATTGGTATAGCGGGTCAGGGCTGAAATCACAAAGTGCGGATTATGTGAAATAAAGGTGCTTGGCTCGACATACAGATTGGTAAAGTTACATTTACCACCACCCGACATGAGAATTTTTTTGCCGACTTTATTGGCTTTTTCCACCACTACCACTTTCCGTCCGCGTTGAGCTGCCATATAGGCTGTCATTAAGCCAGATGCACCTGCACCTAAAACTAAGACATCATATTGATTTGCGGACATGACACACTCACGGGAGAATAAAGCAGGGCATTATAGACCATCTTTTTTGCTTTTTCAGGACTATCTAAAGCGCGGCTAAACGACCTTGAAGCCCACCTGAATGAATCACCAAAATACGATGACCCGTTGGAAATGAACCTTGTTGAATCAAATCGGTTAAACCCAACAGCATTTTGCCTGTGTAAATTTGTTCCAGTGGAATCTGATAGCGCTGCTCAAAGTCTTGAATAAATTGCAGTAGTTCAGGCGTGGTTTTGGCATAGCCCCCACAACAATATTGATCGGTAATTTGCCAATTCCGTTTTGGGGTGAGTTGTCCGACCTCTGTGCTTAAGAAATCGCCTTTGAGCGCGGAGAAGCCCAAAACGTGCTGTTGTGAATGACTGGCTTCAATCAGACCTGCAATGGTGCCACCTGTCCCCACGGCACAGCAAATCAGATCGAAATTTTGTCGATCCGCATCAGAGAGAATTTCTGTGCAGCCTTGAATGGCGAGGGGATTCGTTCCTCCTTCAGGAATCACATAATAGTCAGGATAATCTTGTTGTAACTGTGCTAAGTAGGCTGAGCTTTGCTTTTGTCGATAGGCTTCACGCGTTACAAACTGCAACTGCATACCAAATTGTTGCGCCGTATGTAGAGTTGGGTTTAAGGGTTTACTGGCCAGCTCTTCACCTCGAATAATGCCTAAACTTTCAAATCCAAATAACTGCGCTGCATAGGCAGTTGCGGCAATATGATTTGAATATGCTCCGCCGAAGGTCAGCAGTTTTTTATAGCCTTGTTGCTGTGCCGCTAACAGGTTGTATTTGAGTTTAAAAAATTTATTACCTGAAATGTGTGGATGAACCAAATCCAAACGTTTGATGCTGATCTCAAATCCTTCGACAGTAATCTTCTGATAAGGAATAGTTTGGGCAATTTGGTCAAACATAAGATTTTTATCAACTTGGCTCAGAGCATAGTGTAAATGAAAATGAATTGTTTCTGCACAAGATTAATGCTGTACAGATTGGGTATCGACCGAACTAATTACGGACATGCCAGGACGTAAGTTTTCAATACCCGTTTGATTTGGATCAATTGCAATACGTACTGCAGCGTTGTACCACTTTGGTAAAGTTGCCCGTATTTTTGGCGGGTTTTATAAGACGCCGCCAAGATAACTTTTTTCAATACATTGGATAAATATTTACATCGAATTTTGGTTGGCTTAAATCATTCATATTATTGTTTTAACTATGAATAATTAATGTTTTTTTAAATAAAGGAAATACGCGCAGAATCATTATATGGATGGATAAAAGTTGTAACAAAGTCAATAGGATTAGAAAAATAAAAGTGCTATGCTGAAAGAACAATAAGAACGAAAAAGAGGGGATGTGATGAACAAAATATCCTTGATACTGATCTGTATTATGGCAGGGTTGCTCACAGCTTGTGATGCAAAGGATGATCTGAATAAACCTCAAACGATGGTTAGAACCATGGTCATTGGGGGTGTGCCTGTGGCTGATCATGATTATAAGTCAATGGCTCGCGATCAAACGCCTCATGTTGATCATTCACAACCTTAGTGTTATCGGTCTTGATGAATTTCACTAAACTTTAGAAGGCAATAGTGATTCAAAACAGATGAAATAAAAAAGAGCATCTGAATGACGCTCTTTTTTTAATTCAGGTCATTAGTGGAAAACTGCTTCTAAAGCCTTTAATCCAACTTTAGGATCGAGTAAACCATTATAAATCTCTGGGATTTCACGTTCGACCCCAAAGAATTTATAAATGGCTAGCATTGCCCCACGAACTGAATATTCGACGGTAAAGACCACATCATCTTCAATTTCTACAAATTGCCCTAAGAATGCAAAATTCTGTGATCCTTTTGGAATCACGAAAGGACGATCCCCAGGTTTACGGCAGGCAAATAGGGCAGAGGCATATGGCATCATGACCGTTGTGACATTAGTGGTTGCCAAAACATGATCCAAAATGTCGTCAAAACCTAACTGTTTGATCAGCTCCGTTAAAATTTCTTGACCAGTGGCTTCGGACATGGGTTTTTTGATGTAATCGCCAATATGATCTATTTGGAAACCGTAACCCCAGAGGGTAAAACTACCTTGTGGTAAATTGGCAAAGTGGGGCTGTGCGGGAACCACAATCGACAAATGCCAACCTGACTCAAACCATGTCATTAATGCACCTGTGCCGGGTTCGTTGCCTGTATAGTCAACAATCCGTTTTAGTAGCACATCATCTTTCATGGTCAGCGTGAAAGACTCCCATTTGTGTTCATCGACATTGCCATAGAAGCTCATAGGTCGGCCAAAATCAGGTGCTTTTTTGGAAAGTGTTTCCCATAAACGCCAGCCATGATCTTGGCGATCTCGAATTAATGCAGGAATATCATCGTTACTGCCATAACGTGAGTCGGCAGTGATTGAACCTAAGGTAAAAATGGCAAGATCATGCTGCTGTAGTTCTATTTCTTCTTTACCTTCAGGTAATTTGACATAAAGTTTGGTCGCACGACGCTCTTGTGTGGTTTCATCCGTACTAAAATCTGCATCGGTGACATAGTTTCCAAAGCGCACATCAACGCCTTGTTCAACTAACCAACGCTGTAAAGGCAGAATCATCGAATCATATTGATTATATTTGGTTCTTTTTACGCCAGCCAAAGTATGAATGCGAGGCAGTTCTTGAATAAAGCGTAAGAAGTAACGTCTTAATTCAGCCGCACTATGCCATTTTTGAAACGCAAAAGTCGTTCGCCACATGCGCCAAAAATTACTTTGGAAAAAAGAGTCATCAAAAAACTCATCAATACGGCGGCTGCCAATGCGCTCTTCTTTTGATGCTAATAAGCGTAACATTTGTGCGCGATGTAAATTGCTTAAACCTAATTTTTCCGCATCCAAAATATTGTGCTTGGCATCAATTAATCGTGCATTGGCGTGGGTTTTCACTTTCTCATTAAACTCACGACATTCTTCCCGTACGGAAATGTCAGGGTTTTCTAAGGAAGGAATGGTCGAAAATAAATCCCATAAACATAAATAGGTTTCATCAGTCAGCATCCGTCCACCGCGTGTAACCCATGCATGTGCAGCTTCAGGAGTTTGACCACCATCCATCGAGCCACCCGTAATATTTAATTCTTCTAGAATATGAATGTTTTGTGCAGGGACTTGTGCATCACGAATGGCAAAGGCTGCTGCCGCCATACCTGCAATGCCACCCCCAACGATCCAGAGATGTGTTTGTTTGGCGTCGAATGTTTTTTTATTCGGCATGATGAACCCTCTTGTGTCATTTTTATCAGAAAGTAAAATAAAACCATATTTTTAGTATGTGATTGTTGGTGTAAAAATACTAGGAAATAAATGTGAAAATTTAATGTGAAATTTTGATTAAAAAAATGATTTTATGGAGAAAAAAGTAATTAGATTAAAATGTAAAATTCCTGTGTTATAATTTTAAGTATATGATAATAAATATTATATTGAATAATTACTCTAATTAAGTTCATTGTTTTGACATTAATAAATACTTTATATGTGTATTTTAATAGCAACACTTAAGGGAACAGAGTCGATTGGGATAATACGATTTAAAGCATTTTTTATTGCGCTAAACACATTTTTTGATAGGTTTTGGTGCAAATTTTGTCTAAAATGACGCACCCATTTTTATCCCAATGCATCGAGGTGCGCTTTGGAATCGCTCATTATATTAGGTTCAATTACCTTAGCTTTAATGTTAGGCGCAATTAGCCCCGGGCCAACCTTTATTTATGTGGCGAAAAACTCAATTGCGATTTCGCGTAAACATGGTTTGTTTACCGCATTGGGTACAGGAACAGGCGCCGCGTTGTTCGGTTTATTGGCAGTAATGGGTTTACAAGCCATTCTATTGGCAGTGCCTTCGGCGTATCTCGCTTTAAAAATCTGTGGTGGTATCTATTTACTTTGGCTGGCATTTAAAATTATTAAGCATGCTAAGGAGCCCATGGAAACCACGAATGGTGCAGCAGCTCCAATGAGCTATAAACAAGCGTACCGATTGGGTTTAATTACACAAATGAGTAACCCAAAAATTGCGATTGTGTTGGCCAGTATTTTCACGGCTTTATTGCCAAAAGATATTCCTACCTATTTTTATGTGGTATTACCGATGCTGTGTTTCTTTATTGATGCAGGTTGGTATTCATTGGTGGCAGTTGCCTTATCGGCAGAAGGTCCACGTAAAGTCTATTTAAAATCGAAAGCGATTTTTGACCGTGTAGCGGGTGGGGTCATGACCTTACTTGGGTTAAAACTGATTTTTGGAATGAAGTAATACCTTTATAGAACAACAATATTTAATTTTGTATATGTAACCAGAATGTAACTTGTTATAATTCCACTGATTTTTAATAAATATCAGTGGGATAACTCTTGAAGAAAATTATTTTTACAGCAGTATTTAGCGCTTTAACATTATCTGCCTGTTCAACAACAGAAACCTCAAAAACAATTCAAGCACCACAAGTGACAGCGGCAGTGGCGACAGTCAAATATACGGGAACTAAAACCCCTGTTTCTGTAGGGAAATTTGACAATCGCTCGAGCTACATGCGGGGCATTTTTTCAGACAATGTTGACCGTTTAGGTGGTCAAGCGAAAACCATTTTAGAAACGCATTTACAGCAATCAGGCTATTTCTCTGTCCTAAACCGCGACAACCTTACTGAATTACAACAAGAAGCTGGCTTCACCAAATCTTCTCAAGCCATTAAGGGCGCACGCTATGTATTAACAGGTGACGTGTCTGAATTTGGTCGTAAAGAAGTCGGCGATCATCAGCTTTTTGGCATATTGGGGCGTGGTAAAACTCAAATTGCTTATGCCAAAGTGAACTTAAATATTGTGGATGTGAAAACAGCAGAAATTGTCCACTCTGTGCAAGGTGCAGGTGAGTATGCACTGAGCGAGCGTGAAATTTTAGGTTTTGGTTCTACCGCGTCATACGATTCAACTTTGAACGGTAAAGTATTAGATTTGGCTGTGCGTGAAGCGGTCAATAATTTGGTGTTGGATATTCAAACCAATAAGTGGTCTGCGCAGTAATTGGTTTGAATCAATGAAAAAAATCATATTAGTTTTAGGTGCAATCTGCACTATGACTTTGGTGGGCTGTGTTTCAGCGCCAAAATCACTCTACAGTTGGGGCGAATACCCGCAGCAAACCTATTTGATGTTGAGTCTGCCGGAAAAGACGTCTCCACAAGAACAGATTGGTAAACTCGAAAAAGATATTGAAAAAGCCAAAGCTAAAAATGCAGCAGTGCCTCCAGGCTTGTATGCGCATTTGGGTTTATTGAACCTAAATATCAATAATGGGCCACGTGCTGTTCAGTATTTTGAGCTTGAACGCCAAACCTACCCAGAGTCGGCAGTATTAATGGATCGTCTTTTGAAAAAAATGACCGCTCAATCTACTGTTGGGGGGGCAAAGTGAAAAATTTTAAAAAACTATGCGTACTTGGGCTTGCAGCGACCTTGCTTACGGGGTGTGTTACGGCACCAAAAAGTAAACGTGATTTATCTGTATATCATGCCAATATGCCAAAATCTATTTTGGTATTGCCGCCTGTAAATGAGTCACCCGACACACGGGCAACCTATGGATATTGGTCTACTGTAACTTTACCTGTGGCAGAAGCAGGTTATTACGTGTTTCCCATTTCTGTGGTGGATACGCTATTTAAAGAAAATGGTGTAACCAACGGCTATGATGCGCAGCAAATTCCAATTCAAAAACTTAATGAAATCTTTGGAGCGGATGCTGCACTGTATATCAAAGTCAAAGAATATGGTTCTAAGTATCAGGTGATTCAATCTGTTTCGACCGTCGCGGTCGAGGCGAAATTGGTGGATTTAAAAACTGGGGCATTATTATGGGAAGGTCAGGAAAAAATCCAACAAGCCAATAATAATAGCAACGCGGGGTTGGTGGGGATGTTGGTTGGTGCTTTGATTGACCAAATTTCAAATCACCTATCGGACAAAGCCTATGTGCTTTCTAACAGTGTGAGTACGCAGTTATATGCTCCGCAGTTGGTACAGCAGAAAGGTTTATTATATGGGCCGCGTTCTCCGAATTTCGTACAAAATTCGATGAGCTCACAGCAGTAAAAAATAATCCCCTCTCATGAGGGGATTTTTATGATTCAACCTGCTTATAGGGGGATGATTTTTCATCCTCAGCCCTTTTGGAATAGGGTTATTTATCCCAAAGGGAGAAGGCTTATTTAAGAATTAATCTTTAAAATGCACAGGAATCCACTGATAACTTTTCCCATCTGCCGAATAGATATGTCCAATGCCGGGGAATGGGAGGTGTGGTGCTGCAATGGTTTGCCCGCCTTTTGCATATTCCGCAAATTGTTTTAGGCGTGTTTGCACCGCTTTTTTCGGGTCGATATCATAATCAATGGCGGTTGTAGGTTTATCAAATTGCACGGTATGCGAGTGTACAATGTCACCAATAAATACCACCGTTTCATCTTTGGTTTTCAGCGCATAGCTAAAATGTCCCGGTGTATGCCCCGCGGTATTCATTACTTTAAAGCCTTGAATTTCATCGCCCAATGTGTAGGTTTTGAAGCGTTGTTTGGCTTGATAAGGGGCTATGGCTTGCTTAATTTTTTCCACAGTGCCGACATAGCCAGCTTGTTTATCTGTAGGAATTTGGTCGACTTGTTTCGGGTTTAGCCAATAGTTGGCTTCATCATTCGATACATACACTGTGGCATTTGGGAAGCTGGCAACACTATTTTTGCTGATCCCACACACATGGTCTGGGTGTAAATGCGTAAGTAAAATGGTATCGACTTGTTCTGGTTTATAGCCAGAAGCCTTTAAGTTGTTTAAAACTGAACCCAAATGTGCGCCAAAACAGCTCGCAGCGCCGCTATCCACCAAAACCAGTGAATGACCCGTATTGACCAAAAAGGCATTGATAGAGGTTTGTACGCCTTTGGCTTGGTCGGCAGCGTATTTCTTTAAAATTTCATGCACTTCTTTTTCTGGAGTGTTTTGAAATAGCTTCGGCGACATGAAATTGGTGCCATCGAGCAGAGCCGTGATTTGCACATCACCCGCTTGGTATTGGTAATAGCCTGAAACTTGTTTTTGCTGTTGAATTGGTGTGGGAGGTGAAGTGGCAAATGCAGCGTGGCTAATCAAACTCGTGCAGATGAAAGTCGCAGCAATATATTTATTCATTGGGATTCATATATAAAATTATAAAGTGTTTTATTTTTAACATGTAAATGATTCCGCAGCAATTTTTGGGCTCTGTTTTAGACATTAGCTTTTCAAATTTAAAGAAATAAAGGCGGATGTTTTATTTTGCTTTGCTATTAAGGGATAAAGCTCAATGTATATTCACATCAAATTAGTACGCATTTACAACGGAATAGGACGTGCTGGCTTATGCCAAATTTAAGTTTTATCTATGTAGGCTACTGAAGATTTTTAGGTTTTCTTTTTTAAGTCAATTTTTTATCTGTGATCTGAATCATTTAAAAATTTACGCGAAATTTACACATCTGACTTTTTTCAATATAGAGAATTTACTCCCTCAATTTCCATACTAATGCTGACCTATTTTAAATGGCATTTGCTATGTGGGAATTTATTACTGTATTTGTCTTTTCATTGTTGCTAGCTTACCCGCTTGGCGCTTATCTTGCGGATGTGATGCAAGGCAAGCCAATGAAAAGTGACCATTTTTTTAAATGGATTGAGCAACCGATTTATGCTGTGCTCGGTGTCAAGCGCAGTGGGATGAACTGGCGACAATATTTGGGTGCTTTTGTTCTGAGCAATATTTTATTGCTGGGGGCGAGTGTCACTATTTTAATGACACAGGCATGGCTACCATTAAATCCTGATCATATTCCCAATATGAATTGGGACTTGGCTTTACATACTACGATTTCATTCCTGACCAATACCAACCAACAGCATTATTCGGGGCAAGCACAACTGTCATATCTATCGCAAATGACGGTGATTGTGGGATTGCAATATTTATCGCCAATTATGGGACTTGCCTTATTGGTCGCCATGTTAAGAGCATTATTTTTACAATCTGCTCAACAACAAGACCTAGAGCAAAACAAATGGAATCGCATTAATCTGGGCAATTATTGGATGGATATCATCCGCCCCTTATTTCGATTCTTCATTCCGCTTGGTTTTGTTTTTTCTTTGCTGCTCACTTTTCAAGGTGTTCCATCAACGCTGTCTGCGGGCCCAACAGCGCAAGTTTTAGATCAAAGTACAGAAGTCAAAACCCAACATATTCCATTGGGTCCTGTTGCACCGATGGTCGCGATTAAACAACTCGGCAGTAATGGTGGTGGCTGGTATGGACCAAACAGTACTGTGCCTTTAGAAAATCCAACACCATTGTCCAATGTGATTGAAATGATTGCGATTTTACTGATTCCACTTTCTGCGGTGTTTATGGTTGGACGCTTTATTCAACGTAAAAAACTGATGTGGATGATTTTTGGCAGCATGTTGTTGATGTCGCTGTCTTCAACGCTATTGACCCTGTGGACAGAAAAATCCTCATTAATTCCAAATATGGCATTGATGGAAGGCAAGGAAATCCGCTTTGGTGCTGAGGCATCCGCACTGTGGGGAAGCTTGACTACACAAGTCAATAACGGCTCTGTGAATATGATGCATGATTCGGCTTCACCACTGACGGGATTGGTTGAACTGTGCAATATGCTGATCAATGCCATTTGGGGGGGGATTGGTTGTGGTCTATTACAGTTCTTTATTTACCTATTTCTTGCCGTATTTATCGCAGGTTTGATGACAGGGCGTACCCCTGAATTATTTGGGCGAAAAGTTGAAGTCACTGAAATTAAGTTATTGGCACTGGTCATTCTCTTACAACCTGTGGTGATTCTTGGTTTGACGGCCATCGCCATTGCAGTCCCATCAATGACAGGGAGTTCCAATCCAGCATTTCACGGCATTAGCCAAGTGTTTTATGAGTATGTTTCTGCTTATGCCAATAATGGTTCAGGTTTTGAAGGTTTAGGTGATAACACGCTTTGGTGGAACCTCAGTGCCAGTGTGGCTTTATTGGCAGGGCGTTATAGCGTGTTGATCATTCCAGTTTTAATTGCAGTCAGTTTGGCAACCAAACCGCAAGCAGTCGAAAGCAAAGGTTCTTTACAGATTGAATCTCCAACCTTTGCGTTGACCCTAATTGGGATCGTATTGATTCTGACCTTGTTGCAATTCATGCCAGTGTTGGTGATTGGACCAATTGCTGACTATTTATCGATAAAAGTTTAAGCGTGGAGCAAGCACAATGAAACATTCAAATGCGACACAACAGATGGATATCTTGAATAAAGAAATTATTCAGCAAACTTTCCATAAATTGCTGCCTCAACACGCGTTTAAAAACCCAGTGATGGCATGTGTGTGGGTGGGAACAGTTTTAACCCTTGTTGCCACTTTGATGGGAAATACCAGCTTAGGTTTTGGCTTAGTCCTAAGCTTGATTTTATTGGTTACGGTTTTATTCGCCAACTATGCAGAAGCGGTTGCAGAAGCCAAAGGTCGAGGACAAGCCGCATCATTACGTCAGGCGCGTGAAAATTTAACTGCAAATCGTATCCTCGATTTAAATGCTGTACCGACAGTGATTTCTGCAAATTTACTGAAGAAGGATGATTTAGTCATCGTCAAAGCAGGTGAAATTGTTCCTGCCGATGGTGAGATTATTCAGGGTTTTGCGACTATCAATGAATCAGCGGTTACAGGTGAATCTGCGCCCGTACTGCGTGAAGCCAATACCGACCGTTCAGGTGTGATTGGCGGAACTAAGGTTTTGTCCGATGAAATTATTATTCGAGTCAGTAATGAAGCAGGGCATAGCTTCTTAGACCGTATGATTGCCTTGGTGGAAGGTGCCAATCGCCAAAAGACACCGAATGAGATCGCACTCAGTATCTTACTGAATATTATGACCATCACTTTTATTGTGGTGGTGCTGACTTTACCTGTTATTGGTTCAATGGTTGGAATCAAAATCAGTATGGTTTTGCTGATTGCACTGTTGGTGTGTTTAATTCCAACCACGATTGGTGGCTTGCTGCCTGCAATCGGTATCGCAGGGATGAACCGTGCTTTAAAAGCCAATGTCTTAGCAAAATCAGGTAAAGCCGTTGAAGTTGCAGGTGATATTGATGTGTTGCTCTTGGATAAAACAGGTACGATCACCTATGGAGATCGCCAAGCCACTGCTTTTTATCCATTGGCAGGTGTGACACCAAGTGAGTTACGCCAAGCAGCAATGCTGACTTCTTTTGCCGATCCAACGCCTGAAGGGAAGTCGGTCATCAGCCTTGGGAAAGAATTAGGTGAGAGCATCCAAGAGCCGAAAGATGCTGAGTTCATTCAATTTAGTGCCTCAACTCGTCTTTCAGGAGTAGATCTAGCAACTGGACAAACGATTCGTAAAGGTGCTGTCGATGCCATTCTTAACTTTACCCATCAAAATATTCAAGACAACTTAGAGCTTAAAACTCGTGTCGAACAAGTGGCTTCTAAAGGTGCAACACCATTGGTGGTGGCTTCGAATCACAGTATTTTAGGGGTGATTGAACTTTCGGATGTGATTAAACAAGGCATTAAAGAACGCTTTGCGCTGCTACGTGAGATGGGCATCAAAACCATTATGGTCACGGGAGACAATCCATTGACTGCGGCTGCGATTGCGGCCGAAGCAGGGGTGGATGACTATATTGCGGAAGCGAGACCTGAGGACAAATTGGCGTGTATTCGTAACGAACAAGCAGCAGGGAAATTGGTCGCAATGGTCGGTGATGGCACCAACGATGCTCCCGCCTTGGCGCAGGCAGATATTGGTTTAGCCATGAATTCTGGTACGCAAGCAGCCAAAGAAGCTGGCAATATGGTGGATTTGGATTCTGATCCAACCAAATTGCTGGATGTGGTGGAAATTGGCAAGCAGCAACTGATTACTCGTGGCGCATTAACCACTTTTTCTTTGGCAAATGACGTATCTAAGTACTTTGTGATTTTACCTGCATTATTCGCCGTTGCGATTCCTGAGCTTGGCGTTTTGAATATTTTGCAACTCAGTAGCCCAAGTAGCGCAGTGATTTCCGCTTTGATTTTTAATGCCTTGATTATTCCAATGCTGATTCCATTGGCACTCAAAGGTGTTCAATTTAAACCTGCCAGTGCGCTGCAATTGTTACGCCGTAATATGTTGATCTATGGGGTAGGTGGGGTCGTTTTTCCATTTATTGTGATCAAGCTCATTGACCTTGTTGTGTCCTTGTGGATTTAGGAGTTGGAAATGAATATTTTATTGAAGCATGAGCAATTGAATCAACAGAATCTCCAATTATCGAATCCTGTTCATTCAGTTTTACGTCCAAGCCTCGGTTTGGTTGCGGTTGGTTTCTTGATTGCAGGCATGTTGTACGCTACAGCAAGTGTCTCCATTGCACAGTTGATCTTTCCCAAACAGGCCAATGGCAGTGTCATTGAACTCAATGGTAAAGTGATGGGGTCAAGTTTGGTCGGACAAAACTTTGTTAGTGAACAATATTTCCATGGGCGACCGAGTGCGGTAAGTTACAGTGTCGATGGCATGGCAGGCAGTAATTTGGCAATCTCTAATCCTGATTTGCAAAAACAAATTAAAGAGAGAACGATACAATTTGCCCAAAATAATCAGATTACTAAGCAACAAGTGCCGAACGAGATGGTGACTGCGTCGGGCAGTGGGATTGATCCTGATATTTCACCTGAAAGTGCATTGTTGCAGGTGAAACGTGTGGCACAGCAACGTCATTTGCCTGAGCAACACATTCGTGATTTGGTACAACAACAAATTCAGCCTGCACAGTTCGGCGTATATGGGCAAGCGCGAGTGAATGTGTTGCAGTTAAATTTAGCCTTAGATCAATTGTCATCTACACCTCGTTAATAGAGCGCACTTATGCAGATTGACCGTAATAACAAAGCAGATGCATGGTTGGCACATAGCCAACGTGAACAATCTGGACGTTTGACTATTTTCTTGGGTGCAGCACCCGGGGTTGGGAAAACCTATGCCATGCTGACCCGAGCGCATGAATTGATGCAACAAGGGCAGCATGTGGTAGTTGGGGTCGTAGAAACCCACGGTCGATCTGATACCGAACGTTTGATTCAAGGGCTGAATGTTATTCCAAGAAAGTCTGTGGAATATCAAGGGCGAATGTTGGAAGAGATGGATCTCGACCAAATTCTTAAATTAAAGCCTCAAATTGTGCTTGTTGATGAACTTGCACATCGGAATGTACCCAACAGCCGACATGAATATCGTTGGCAAGATGTCAATGAGTTGTTGGATGCAGGCATTGATGTCTATAGCACCTTAAATATTCAGCATTTGGAAAGCCTCAATGATGTGGTTTTTCAAATTACGGGGATTCGGGTAACTGAAACTGTCCCCGATGCACTACTTAAACGTTTGAAAGATATTCGACTGGTTGATTTACCTGTTCCCGAATTATTAGAACGGATGAATCATGGCAAGATTTATTTCGCTGATGTTGCACCCCATGCATTACAAGGTTTTTTTAAAGCTGCGAATTTGACAGCGTTACGTGATCTGGCAATTCAAACTGTTGCAGGGCAGGTCGATATTGATTATCGAGAAAAATTTGTTGCGCAAGGGCAGATTATCCCGATTCAAAATCACGTCCTGTTGGCGATAGATGGTTCTGAATTCTCTGAAGATTTGGTGCGCCGTGCACATCGGATTGCGGAAAGACGCAATGCAACGTGGAGCGTCATTTCGATTCAAAAAAGTAAAGCCGAAACGACGCAAATTTTTACGGTGACGAAGGCTTTTAACCTAGCGCGTAAGCTCGGTGCAGACACCTATTTACTGTATAGCAATCATATTGCATCGACCATTTTACAGGCAGCTTATGATTATGGTGCATCCAATATTTTACTTGGCAAAAGCCCTCAAAAATCGCTATGGCAGCGCCTATTTTCAGATCATATTGCTGACCAACTTTTAGAGAAACAGCACCCTTTTGAAATCACCTTTGTTCAGCCTTTAAAAGCCAAAAATAATGAAAAGCGTTTGCAGAAAGATGTGGCTTATTCATCTTGGCGAGAACAGGGTTTGGCATTTAATTCACGAGAAGTAGTCGAAAGTATTATCATTGTGTTGCTAGGGCTGATTGTGGCGGCAATCAGTGATCATTTTATTGGGTATAGCGACTTAGCTTTGATTTTTATTGTGACTGTATTATTGGTTGCGATACGTGCCCGCATGTTGATTACAATTATCAGCGTATTCATCTGTTTTTTACTCTACAACTACTTTTTTATCGAACCTCGATTTACCTTTATGATCAGTGCTGAACGCGGCGTGATTACCATTATCACGTTCATTATTTCAGCCTTACTGGTCGGGCGTTTAGCCAATCAATTACGTGCTCAGGTACTCAGCCTACGTGCTGCAAATTCAGTGTCGTTACAGTTGCAAGAATTAGAAAGAAAGCTATCGACCTGTGTGGATATTGAACAGGTATTAACCGTCGCCAAACAACATTTGGAAACTTCATTAAATGCGACGGTCTGGTTAAAAGTTGAAAATCAGTCTTTAGGTGATGTCTCTGCTTTAAATGAAAAAGATCAAATTGCCGCAGATTGGACGCAGAAGAATGCGAAACCCTGTGGACGTTTTACCAATACGTTGACCAATTCTGATTGGTGGTTTATTCCGTTAAATTTGGTGAAAGAATATGGCGTGATTGCAATTCGCTTTAATCAAAACGCTCAAACCATCAGTTTTGAATTGCAACGTTTAACTGAGTTGATGATTGAAGACATTGCGCAAACTGTTGCTCGGGTTCAGCTCTCTTTACAGTTAGAAAATTCTAGAGTAGTGGCTGAAACGGAAAAGCTACGTTCAGCTTTACTTTCTTCGGTATCGCATGATTTACGTTCACCCTTAGCCGCGATGATTGGTTCAGCAGATACGCTCAAATATTATGGTGAACAGATGCCTGAAAGCGATCGCCATGAATTATTAGACACCATTCATATCGAGGGCGAACGATTGGATCGTTATATTCAAAACCTGTTGGACATGACGCGATTAGGTCATCAAGGGTTGACTTTGAGTCGTGCTTGGATTGGTGTGGATGAACTGATTGGCTCGGCAACGCAACGACTGAAACGCTATCAGCCTGAGGTGAAAATCGAAGTTGCTTTGGCGGAAGAACTTCCGCAATTGTATGTGCATCCTGCTTTGATTGAGCAAGCCATTTTTAATGTCTTAGAAAATGCTGCCAAGTTCTCACCAGAGAATGTTCCGATTGAAATAAAGATTCAGCAAGAGGAACAATGTCTGCAAATTGATATTATGGATCAAGGGATTGGCATTCCTGAAGATGAACGTGAACAAATTTTTGATATGTTCTATACCATGCAGCGTGGTGATCGCGGCAAAACGGGGACAGGTTTAGGGCTGGCGATTGTCAAAGCCATTATTGGCGCACATATGGGCAGTATCGAAGCTTTTGGCGGAACAGATGGTCAAGGCACCTTAATTCGCATACGATTACCGTTATATCAGGACTAAAAACATTTTTATGCCGCAAACAATTCATTCGAATGCATCAATTCTGATTATTGATGATGAGCCTCAAATCCGAAAATTTTTGGACATTGCCTTACGTGCACAAGGCTATCAGGTGCATGTCGCTGAAAATGGCATGCAAGGCTTAGAGACTTTGGCAACCCGTGGTGCAGATTTACTGATTTTAGATTTGGGCTTACCTGATATGGAGGGACAGCAGGTATTGACCGAGATGAGACTCTGGTCGGACATTCCTGTGATTGTGTTATCCGCACGTCCTGATGAAAATCAAAAAATTAAATTGTTAGATGCAGGTGCAAACGATTATGTGACCAAACCGTTTAGCATTCAGGAATTATGTGCGCGTATTCGGGTGATGTTTCGTAATAAACCACAGCAATCTGGACTGAACATTGTCTTTGATGATGGTCAATTATCCGTCGATGTGGCTGAGCATGTCGTGAAATTAGCCCATGAAGAAATTATTCTGACCAAAAAAGAATTTCAATTGTTAGCACTGCTGATTCGTCATCAAGGTAAGATCGTGACTCAAAAACAAATCATGACGGAGTTATGGGGCATCACGCATGAAGAAGATACCCATTATCTTCGAATCCTGCTGAAAAAACTCCGAACTAAAATCGGAGACTCAGCGATGAACCCAAAGTATATTTTTACTATTGCAGGGGTCGGGTTGCGTTTTTTGGGTGAATCCTAACGATCAACTTCAAGAGAACACAAGGGACTTAAAAATAGTGTGGGATTGATTCAATCACATCCCACAAAAGAAGGCCTTCATTCAATTGATATACATTAAAGGAAGCTAAAACAAACTAAGCCAATTAACGCTGAAGCAGCAAGGACATACATCACTTTCAACTCAAAATAGAACAGTCCAATCAGGGCTGCAACTGCGATTGAAGCAGCAACGATATCAAAAGAGCCACTAAATCCTGTTGGCCAGAGCACGTGATAACTAAAAAATAGTGCAAGATTCAGAATCACGCCGACAACCGCTGCTGTAATGGCGGTTAGGGGTGCCGTAAATTTGAGCTCATTATGTGTTGACTCAATAATCGGTGCGCCAGCGAGGATAAAAATAAAGGAAAATAGGAAGGTAAACCAAGTCACGATTGTTGCTCCAATCGCACCTGCCAAGAATAGATGATCGGGACCTAAGAGGGCTTGGTTAAATGCACCCAAAAAACCAACGAATGCAACCACCATAATTAAAGGGCCGGGCGTACTTTCACCTAGTGCCAAGCCATCGATCATTTGAGTTGGGCTTAACCAGCCATAATAGTTAACTGCACCTTGATAAACATAAGGTAATACCGCATAGGCACCGCCAAAGGTGAGCAGGGCTGCTTTAGTAAAGAACCAAGCCATTTGAGTATAGGCATGATTCCATCCAAGCGTTAAGCTTAGACTCAGGATAGGAACAAACCACAGTAGCCCTCCCATCAGTAAAATACTGCCCAGCCGTTTCCAGCTAAATATGGCATGTTCGGGCGTAGGCGTATCATCATCAATGAATGCACGCCCATAATCTTTTTTACTCTGCTGATGCGTGTTTCCACTAGAAAATAGGATTGGATACTTTTTACTGGTCAGATATCCAATGATCGCAGCAGAGAAAACGATTAAAGGGAAGGGTAAATTAAAGAAAAAAATCGCAATAAATGAAAGCGCTGCAATCAACCATAAGAATTTATTCTTGAGTGATCGACTCCCAATTCGATGTGTTGCATGAAAAACAATGGCAACAACGGTGGGTTTGATACCGTAAAACAGTCCAGCAATAATAGGGACATCACCAAATTTGACATAGACCCATGAAAGGCCAATTAAAATAAAGAGCGATGGTAGTACAAAAAGAATGCCTGCAACTAAACCCCCAGCGGTTCTATGCATTAACCAACCAATATAAGTCGCTAACTGTTGTGCTTCAGGGCCTGGTAAGAGCATGCAATAGTTCAGTGCATGTAAAAAACGTTTCTCGGAAATCCAGCGTTTTTGTTCGACCAGTTCTTGGTGCATGACCGAGATTTGACCAGCGGGACCACCAAAACTAATAAAGCCTAATTTAAGCCAAAACAGAAAGGCTTGCCAAAATGAAATAGCATGTATTTCTGCTTCGGGGGATGTAATCCGTTCTTGTTCCATGATTATTCTCTGGATAGGTTGGCATAGAGGCCATCGAAAATATGATTGGATAATGCAAATAATTGCTCATCATTGTTGATTTGGCTTCGAAGACCTTGCATGACTTTTTCAATCCCTATTGCTTCGGGAGGTTCAATTCCACCCACATCAAGGTAATGCACAATTTCAGCGATTTTTTTGAGTGCTGGTGTTTCTAAATTAAAACTATGTAAAAGAACTTCAAAAGTGACCCAGTGATTGACGTGGCTGAACCTCGCACCATCAAAATCGAAACCTAAGGCTTCTTCGGGGCAATCGGCAGGGGTTTCTAACCAGATAAAGGTAGGTGTGGCATCGATAAAAGTCTTAATCAGCCATGAAGAGGCTAGCCGATCTATCCAAGGTCTTTTTCGAGTTGCCCAAATTTGGTTTTGATAATCTGTTGTATCTAAAAGTTGAATATGAGTTTGTATTGCTTGGGGTTCATTAACTTCACCGAGTCGAGCAATAGAGCGTTCCAATAATGAAAGTTCGTTTAGCACTTGTGCTTGAGTTTCGTCAGGGTAATAGTCAATTTCTACAAGTGCATCGATACTTTTTCGGAGTTTACGAACTTGCTTGAGTAGCTCTTTCTTTTGATGTTGAGTCAGGTGGTCTCGTAATGTTCTAAGTTGTTTATAAAGAGCATCGTATTCTTCTTTTCGACTGAAAATACTCGAAAGATCAAGATTTGAAGCGGACTCCGCGTGAAATACATAGGCAGTTCCTTGCTCAGAAATAACATCATGAGCAATAGCATCAAATTTTTCGCGATGAGCAATTGGGAGTACATAGACCCCATCCCGAAGGGTTGCAGCGCCACTTGCCTTAAGAGATCGCCATACCCTCATACGAGTGGTCGTATTCTGTGTTGGAAGTGAAGAGATGAGTAAAGATATTTTCATGTTATATACTCAACATATTTTGTTAAGTGTATTTTATTTTTATAATCGGTAGGTCATATTTTCTGCAAAGAATGTATCCAAAATAGATATGAACCTAATCGTTAACAAAACTTATTTCTGATTTGTTTTAGGGCGTGTCCTTATTTGGCTTTACACCAAATGAACATACAAGCAATGTAAATCATAGACTGATAATTTCGTGCCAGCTTATCAAATCGGGTTGCAATCGCTCGAAAATGTTTTAACCTCGCAAAGGCATTTTCAACT